>NZ_JBPKJK010000108.1:0-31096 GCF_051756985.1 Saccharothrix sabaoui | reverse complement strand
GCACGGGCTGCGGCCCACCAGAACGGCGCGGAAGCAGAGCGCCGCGATCGCGCCAGCGTGGCAACGAGACCGCGCGCCTCAGTGGGGCACAGGGCCTGCGACCGCTCCACGGGAGCGCGGAGCTCTTCCGGTCGGGCCAGCTGGCCCGGCCCCGGCCCTGGCAGCTCACCCAGGCCGTGAGTCCGAACATCACCGACACCAAAAGGACTGAATTTCCTTGGACATCGCGACCACCGCTGGATCGCCGAGCACCAGTACACCCTCACTACCGCGCCTGATGCGCGTCGCGCTCAACGCCGCCCGCGACGGTCACCACGTCATCCCGCTGTGGCCACGCAGCAAAATCCCGAAGGACAAAGGCTGGCAATCCGTCGCCACCAGCGACCCCGAACGGATCCGCGACATCTGGAGCACCCGGCCGTTCAACATCGGCATCGCCTGCCGGCCCAGCGGGCTGTACGTGATCGACCTCGACGACGCCCACGGCCACCAACCACCGCCGCAGTGGGCAGGCGCCCGGCACGGCCGCGACGTCCTGACACGCCTCGCCGCAGCAGCTGGGCAGCCCTACCCGAACCGGACCTACACCGTGCGGACCCCCTCCGGCGGACAGCACCTGTACTTCCGCGCCCCCGTCGAGCCGGAGCTGCGCAACACGATCGGCCGCCTCGGATGGCGAATCGACACCCGCGGCGCCGGCGGCTACATCGTCGCCGCAGGCTCAGTAAGCAACCGCGGCATCTACCGGCCGATCACCCACGCGCCGATCGCCGCGCTGCCCCAATGGCTGATTCCCCTCCTGCTGCCGCCTACACCACCGACACCACCGCGCTCAACGAGCAAGGCACCACACCACCCGGACGCCTACCTCGACGCCATCGTCACCGGCGAAGCGGACAAGGTCCGCAGAGCCACTCCCGGGCAACGGCACGACAGCCTGCTACGCGCTGCGAACAAACTCGGTCGATGGGTGGGCGGCGGCGAACTCGACGAGCACGAAGTCCGCGCCGTGCTACATGCCGCCGCCGCCCAGCACCACGGAATCGAAGGCTGGAGCGCCCACGAAGCCGAGATCACTATCAGCGACGGGCTCACCTGGGGCATGCTCCGACCACGCAGGCTGAAACGCCTCTGACCTACCGTGAACGACGCAGAAATGCGTGTATGCCCTGACACGCTCCGCCAGACGTCAGAGCGATATTCGAGACTGCAGCGAACCGAATGAAAACGCGGGCATCGGCCTGTAACGTAGCAGCTCAGGAAGTGTCTTCCCCGCGCGAGCGGGGGTGGTCCGCTATCGCGATAGCGTTGCGCATCTCAGGGAGGGTCTTCCCCGCGCGAGCGGGGGTGGTCCCAACTGACCCCGGCAGGGGGCGCGACCAGCGCAGTCTTCCCCGCGCGAGCGGGGGTGGTCCGGTGATCGACGGCACGATCACCTCGTTGCCGGGGTCTTCCCCGCGCGAGCGGGGGTGGTCCCTGCATGAAGCCGGCCCGGTCAGGCCGGCGCCCGTCTTCCCCGCGCGAGCGGGGGTGGTCCCGCGACGTCCGCCGTCGTCGCACGGCCGTCGAGGTCTTCCCCGCGCGAGCGGGGGTGGTCCCAGGCCGCCCGCGGCCGCCGCCTGGCCCACGACGTCTTCCCCGCGCGAGCGGGGGTGGTCCCAGGCCGCCCGCGGCCGCCGCCTGGCCCACGACGTCTTCCCCGCGCGAGCGGGGGTGGTCCGCAGCCGCCAGTGGATGCGGTCCAGCTCCAGCAGTCTTCCCCGCGCGAGCGGGGGTGGTCCCCCGGTCAGCCAGTTCTTCCTGAACTTCGCGGTGTCTTCCCCGCGCGAGCGGGGGTGGTCCGAAGGCGGGACTCCGGATCGAGTGCGTCCGCATGTCTTCCCCGCGCGAGCGGGGGTGGTCCCAATTCGAGGTGAATCAGTACGTCAGTGTGGTGGTCTTCCCCGCGCGAGCGGGGGTGGTCCGCCCGGGTCGATCCACACCGCCGACGCGGAGCTGTCTTCCCCGTGCGAGCGGGGGTGGTCCCCTGAGTGCGGCACTCGCCGTACAGCACGAGGCGTCTTCCCCGCGCGAGCGGGGGTGGTCTGCGGCGTGGGACGCGACGTGACCGCGACGACCCCGTCTTCCCCGCGCGAGCGGGGGTGGTCCGCTGAACACCAGCGGGACCAGGACGACGACGAGGTCTTCCCCGCGCGAGCGGGGGTGGTCCCTCGGTGAACTCCTTCACCGTGCCGTTCGCCAGGTCTTCCCCGCGCGAGCGGGGGTGGTCCGCGATATGCCGATCGACGCCACCAGCAGGCACAGTCTTCTCCCATGGGAGCAGGGGTGGTCCGCCCGGCCCCACGACTCCCTACGGCGCCGGACGGTCTTCCCTGCGCAAGCGGGGATGGTCCCGCGAGGATCGCGCCGTCTTCCCCACGCGAGCAAGGGGTGCTCGCGGCGCCTACTGGTTGACGAGCAAATGCTGCCGGTCTTCTCCGCGCGAGCAAGGGTGGTGCGCTGTCACGCCGCTGCACGTGCTTCGCTCGACCGTCTTCCCCGGCGAGCCGGGTGGCCCGTTCCCGACCAGGGCGTAACAGCAGTCCTGGTCTGCCTTCCCGCGCAATCGGAGGCGGTCCGGACTGCCGCACGCCGACCGGGTCGGGTCGCACTTCTTTCCCTCGATCAGGGTCGTCTCAAGACCAGGATCGACAAGCAGGCCAGATGGATGGGACAGCACTGACGGCATCTGCACCGCAGACATCAGGGGGATATCCGATACCGCGGCGGACCGAATGAAAACGCGGGCATCGGCCTGTAACGTAGCAGCTCAGGAAGTGTCTTCCCCGCGCGAGCGGGGGTGGTCCCACCTGCCGCCAGAAGGACCACCCGATTCCCAGGTCTTCCCCGCGCGAGCGGGGGTGGTCCCACCGCGGCGTTGATCAGCATCAGCGTCTCGGCGTCTTCCCCGCGCGAGCGGGGGTGGTCCCGACTCGCTGCGCCAGTCGGGCAGGCGGACGATGTCTTCCCCGCGCGAGCGGGGGTGGTCCCCACATGCCGAGGCACACGCCCAGCCCGAGGAGGTCTTCCCCGCGCGAGCGGGGGTGGTCCTCGCCGAGATCGCCGAGATCTACCGGCGCGCGCGTCTTCCCCGCGCGAGCGGGGGTGGTCCGCCGTACGGCGGCGTCGCCATGTCGTCGGTCGGGTCTTCCCCGCGCGAGCGGGGGTGGTCCGCTCGCGACCGGGCTCATGGCGGGCGGCAACGCGTCTTCCCCGCGCGAGCGGGGGTGGTCCGTCGAAGGCGCTGGAGGAGCAGGGCGCGCAGCTGTCTTCCCCGCGCGAGCGGGGGTGGTCCCGGCGGACGTCGCGTACCTCGGGCGGCTGCCCTGTCTTCCCCGCGCGAGCGGGGGTGGTCCCACCCCGAGCGAGGCGCGGATGCCGCGCACGTGGTCTTCCCCGCGCGAGCGGGGGTGGTCCGGACCAGAAGATCACCCGGGTGGGCGGCTACGGGTCTTCCCCGCGCGAGCGGGGGTGGTCCCTGCCCAGCGCCACAGGACCGTCAGCCCTGCTGGTCTTCCCCGCGCGAGCGGGGGTGGTCCGTCCTCCGCACGCGCCGGGGGCTTGCCCTTCTGGGTCTTCCCCGCGCGAGCGGGGGTGGTCCTCACTGGAATGCGTGGCTGATTTCCGAGGACGAGTCTTCCCCGCGCGAGCGGGGGTGGTCCCCCCGGGCAGGGGCAGCACCAACCCACCAAGCCCGTCTTCCCCGCGCGAGCGGGGTGGTCCGGCGAGATCCGGCGGCGTGGCGGGCCGAGTCGCATCTTCCCCGCGCGAGCGGGGTGGTTCGCGCAGCAGCCCGCGCACGGGCGCCCCACGCTTGCCTTCCCCGCACGAGCAGGGGTGGTTCGTTCGGCAGCCTGCCCGGTGGCGGTTGGGGCGGTCTTCCCCGCGCAAGCAGGGGTGGCCCGGCTGGCGACTACCGGGCGGTGATACACACGGCGTCTCCCCGCGCGAGCGAGAGCCGTCCTCACACTTCACCTCAACGCCGGGTGAGGTTGGAAAGGTCCAATATATGCTTGACCATCAGCGATGACTTTCCAGCCGCACAGGACGTACCTGGTCATGCGGATGGTGTCGGCGATGTCCGCGTCATGTCCCACCTCTTGATAGCCAGGGCCAATGCCACGACTCCGGCGAGTCCGGCGGCCACGGCGAAGGCGATGACGTACCCGCGCCCTTCGACCGCCGATTCGCCGTCGACGAGCGAGGCGACGGTGACCAACACGGCGACCCCTAGTGCCGTCCCCACCTGTGCGGCGGTGTTAACCGCTCCTGCGGCTGTGCCCTGCCGCTCGCCGGGGAGGGCCGCCGTCGCGGCGTCGGTGGACGTCATCGCAGCCCAGGACAGTCCCAGTCCGGCTACGGCGACCGCGACCGCGAGCACCGGCAGCGACCGGGTCGCGGTCGCAACAGCCATTCCGCCCATGGACACGGCCACAACCGCGAGTCCCGTCGCCATCCCGATGCGCTCTGGCCGTCGCAGCCAGTACCCGCCTACGGATGACCCGACCACCACCATGATCGAGAACGGCAGCAACACCAAGCCCGTAAGCAGCGGACGGAGCCCGAAGAGGTCACCGGCAACCAGGGCCACCAACGTACCGGACGCACTGGTGGTGGCCGTGTTGACGAAGGCGACGCCGTTGGCGCGCAGGAAACGCCGGTGGGTAAGCGCCGACCACTCCAGGAGCGGGTCACGGCCGTACCGCTGGGTCAGCACGAAACCGCCGAGCGAGACCGCTCCCGCCACCAGCAGGACAGCCGGCAGCACCGGCGCGACACCGGGGATCCCCACCAAACCGGCGCCGATCACCAGCAGGACCAGCCCGGCGACGGCCGTGACAGTACCCACCGGGTCCAGACCTCGGCGCTTTGCAACCGGTGAATCGACCGGTACCACCCGCCACGACAGCGCGAGCACGACCCCTGCGACGACAGTCAGCAGCCAGAAGACCGCACGCCAGCCGACCAGGCCGACCATGACGCCGCCGGCTCCGAAGCCCAGCGCGCCCCCTCCAGCGGCGGCCGCCGTCCATGCGCTGATCGCCCTGCGACGCGGTACCCCCGACTTGAACGCCGTTGTCAGCAGAGCAAGCGCTGCTGGGGTAACCAGTGCGCCACCAACCCCTTGGATCGCCCTACCGATGAGGAGCACCACGCTCCCCGCGGCTGTGGCGCAGAGCATCGTGCCGATCCCCGTGACGACCAACCCGACGTGCAGCACGACCCGGCGCCCCACCACGTCAGACAGCCGCCCGGCGGCCAACAACAGGCCGCCGTACAGCACCGCATAAAGGCTCACGACCAGCTGCAGCCCACCACCGGCTAATCCCAGGTCCGCCCCGATCACCGGCAGGGCGACGATCACGACAGTGACGCCGAGCACTTCGAGCACTTGGGCTCCGCACAGCACTGCGATAAGCAGCACCGCGGGAGGGGGCAGCGGTGTGGTCGCCGAACCCGCCAGTCCTCGTGCTTTCCCCGGAAGCGACCCTGTCGCCGACCACCGCCTCGTGTTCACCCCCCCATGTTCGACGAGTGGCAGCCTTCACGCTGGGTGGTTCTTCCGTTACCGCCACCTCTGGCAGGTTGCCGACGGCGCGGGCGCAGCCGTGCCACATCCTGTCGGTAGTCGGCGTACGAGGTCCGGGACGGCGCGACGCCTGCAGACCGTGACGGCGCTCGTGGGTGGCGCGTGATCAACGGACGGCGCGAAGACGACACGGCGCGGCGTGGTTTTCCCGTTATCACCTTCCGCCTCCGGTCAACTCCGCAGAGGACCGGTCCCACACCGCAAGGAGTCACTTTGAACGTCGCCTCCACCGAAAAAACGATCTCCACCTATCTGGACGAGCACGTCCTGCGCCACACCGCGACCGGGCTGGAGAACGACACGCCTCTGCTGAGCACGGGGATCCTGAATTCCCTCACCCTCATGCAGCTCGTGTCGTTCCTGGAGACGCACTTCGAGGTCGAGGTGCCACTGGCGGAGGTCGTCGGACAGCGGTTCGCCACCGTGTCCGCTATCGCCGACCTGGTGTCGGAGCTGCGGTCGAACGGACCGGCACCGTTCTCGGTCGAAGGTGCTGCCGCCGCCGGCGGTCCCGCCATATGGACACGGCGATGAGTCCGGGGGTCGGCGAACCGATCGCCCTCCTCGACGCCGGAGTCCGGATCAAGGGCGCCCGGTCCACGGAGGAGTTCTGGGACCTGCTGCGCAGTGGAGCAGATCTGATCGGCGGCATGCCACTGGAGCGGGGCGACGACCCGCTCGCCCGCGGGGCCTTCCTCGACGACGTGGCTGGTTTCGACGCCGGGTACTTCGGGTTGTCCCCGCGCGAGGCCGAGAGCATGGATCCCCAGCACCGGCTTCTGCTGGAGGTCACCTCGGAGGCGCTCCTGCGCATCGGAACCACCCGCGCGGCGGCCGAGGGAACCCGGACCGGCGTCTACGTCGGGCTGCTCGCCTCGGACTACCTCCACCTCCAGCTACGCGGAGCAGGTGCCGACCCGGAGGACCGCTACTGGCTCACCGGTAGCGACCCCGCCTTCGCCGCCGGGCGGATCTCCTACCTGCTCGGGTTGCGCGGCCCGGCGTTCACGGTGAACTCGGCGTGCTCGTCGTCGTTGCTCGCCGTCCACCTCGCCTGTCAGGCCCTGCGGATGCGTGAGTGCGACCTCGCGCTGGCCGGTGGGGCCAATCTCATCCTGGCACCGGACATCGCCGCTTTCATGTCGCGAGTCGGCGCCCTGTCGCCATCCGGCCGTTCGCGGCCGTTCGCGGCGGACGCCGACGGCATGGTGCGGGGCGAGGGCGCGATCGTGCTGGCGCTCAAACGGTGGAGCGACGCCCGCGAGAGCGGGGATGACATCCTGGCCGTCCTGCGCGGCTCGTCAGTCAACCACGACGGCCGCAGTGCCGGTCTCACCGTGCCCAACGGGCAGGCCCAACGGCGCCTCTACACCGACGCCACTGTCGTAGCGGGCGTGCGGGCGGAGGAGGTCGGCTACCTCGAGGCGCATGGAACCGGCACCCAGTTGGGCGACAGGATCGAGCTCGAGTCGCTCGACGCCGTCTACGGTCGCGACGCGGCGACCGGTCCGTTCGTCGGTTCGATCAAGGCGAACCTGGGCCACCTCGATGCGGCGGCGGGGGTGGCGGGCCTTCTCAAGGCGGCGTTGGTCGTGCGGCACGGCGAGGTGCCCGTGCAACTGCACGCCTCGGAGCTGACGCCGCTGGCCCGCCGTTCCTCATTCGGGATGCGGGTGCCGCAGCGGCTGGAGCCGTGGCCTGGCGGCCCCCGTCCACGCAGCGCCGCAGTCAGCTCGTTCGGCCTGAGTGGCACCAACGTCCACGTGCTGGTGCAGCAGGCTGATCCGGTCAAGCCGCCATCGACCCCGCGTGACGGGCGGGGCGCACCGGGCGGGTCGACACTGCTGTTGCTGAGCCATCCGTCCCGCCGCGGTCTCGCCGAAACCGCGGTCGCTTACGCCGATGTCCTGAGCACCCGGGCCGACCGCCTCGCACCGCTCGCCGCCACTGCGGTCCGACATCGTGACCGCTACGATGAGCGGCTGGCCCTGGTGGCCGCGGACGGCGAGAGCGCGGCCCGCTCCCTCGCCGAAGGCATCGCGTCGCCGGACGTGCGTGTGGGACGGGTCCTGGACGACCCGGGCCCCGGGCCGGTCTTCGTCTTCAGCGGTCAGGGCACCGAGTGGCCCGGCATGCTTGACGGACCCGACGGGGCGGGGGTGGTGTTCCGCACGGCGCTCGACCGCTGCCGTCGCGCTGCGGCCGGCCTGGGGGAGCATCGGCTCGCGGGGCTGCTCGACGATCCGTCCAGCGACGACGTCACCGATCCGGCGCTGACCCCGGGCGCGACCTTCGCGCTCCAAGTCGCCCAGGCTGCGATGTGGCAGCACCTCGGGGTGCGGCCGGGTGCCGTCATCGGCCACAGTCTCGGCGAGGTGGCGGCCGCGTACGTGGCCGGGGTGGTGGGGCTGAGCGACGCCCTGCGGATCGTACAAACCAGGACCCACTTGATGAACGCCGCGGGGCCCACTGGACGGATGCTCGCCACCGGCCTGTCACCAGCGGAGGCCGCCGAGGCCGTCTCGGGTACCGCGATCGAGATCGCGTGCGTCAATGCCGACCGGTCGTGCACGCTGGCCGGCCCGGCCGAAGAGATCGCCGAGCTGGCAGATCGCTTGACGCGCGAGAGCACGTTCGCGCGAGTGCTCGGCGGGCAGCACGCCTTCCACAGCCGCGCGATGCACCCGTTCACCGTTCCCCTGCGCCAGAAGCTGGCAGGGCTGCGCCACCAGGAGTCCGCGGTGCGGCGCTACTCGTCCACTGCCGCAGAGCCCACCGACGACCCGGTCGAAGAGTGGGTGGCGAACATGGTCCGGCCAGTGCACTTCTCGGCAGCGGTACGCCGCGCGCTGGCCGACGGGTGGACGATCTTCATCGAGCTGGGGCCTGGGCGGGCACTGGGGCGCGCCGTCGCCGAGCTCGCCGCCACGGCATCCGTACCGGCGGTGGTGACCAGTTCGGCTCGTCGTGGGACGCCTGCGCGAACCCACCTGCTCACAGCCGTGGGGGATCTGTTCGTGGCGGGCGCAGACGTCGACGTCGACGTGCTGGTTCCCGGACCGGGCCTGCCGGCCGCCGCACCGACCTACGCGTGGCAGCGGGAGCCGCTGTGGTCCACGCCCGCCGACCGCGCCGAAGACCTGTCCGACCAGCGCACGGCACCACGGGTCCGGGCAGTCGACCCGGCCATCGGTGCGCCGGCCGCAGGTCCCCCGCCGGTGGTTTCACCCCGGGTGTTCCCACCACCGGCAGTGCCGCAGGACACAGCGGATGACAGCGTTGCGGGGCAGGTCACCGTCGTGGTGCGGTCCGTGCTCGGTCTCGCACCCCACACCCGCCTCGACGGCCGGACCGCGCTGGCCGACCTCGGCATGGATTCCGTCGGTGCCGGCGAGCTGCGCAGTGGGCTGCACCGCCTGGGCATCGCCCTCGGCCAGGACTTCGTTCTGGGCACAAGCAGCCTCGACGGCCTGATCGGCACCATCGTCGCCACAGCCCGTGACTGAGAGGCAACGATGGACTTCGCCTTCTCCCCCGACCGGCTGACCCGGTTCGCCGACGTCGTCGACGGTGCCCGGCGGCTGAACACCGGCTCGGGGACCGGCCCGGAGCAGAGGTTCGACCGCGATCGTTGGAATGCTTTGGCGGAGCTGGGAATCCTGGGCCTGTCGATCCCCCGCGAGTTCGGTGGGTCCGGCCTCGGTGCCGTCGACACCGCCCACGCCCTCGAGGCCCTCGGCTACGGCTGCACTGACACCGGTCTGGCCTTCTCCGCTGCGGCGCACCTACTGGCGTGTTGCATGCCAGTGGTCCTGCACGGGACGCCCGCGGCCAAGAAGCGGCTGCTGCCGGGGCTCGCAGACGGCTCACTGGTGGCGGGCAACGCCGTCACCGAGGCCGAACACGGCAGTGACATCTCCGTGCCCGGCACGGCGGTGGTCCCCGATGGGGATGGACTGCGCATCACCGGTACCAAGTCCTACGTCAGCAACGGCCCGGTCGCCGACTTCTACGTCGTCCTGGGGACCGCAGATCCCGCATCGGGTTTCCTCGGTACGGTCGCGGTGGTGGTCGACCGCCACCAGCCGGGTGTGCGGGTTGGGCCGGCCTTCGCGAAGATGGGCTTGCACAGCTGTGCGGCGAGCATCGTCGAGTTCGCCGGCGCTTACGCCCCTGCCGACCAGCAGCTCGGCTCCGCGGGTGGCGGTCATGCCGTGTTCCAGGACTCGATGCGCTGGGAACGCAGCTGCCTGTTCGCCTGCTACGTCGGGATGCTCCAGCGCCAGTTCGAGCTGTGTCGGGATTTCGCGCGCAAGCGCAGGCAGTTCGGCAGACCGATCTCGGCCAACCAGGCGGTGTCGCACCGGTTGGTGGACATGTACGGGCGTTGGCAGAGCGCCCGGCTGATGCTCTACAAAGCCTGCTGGAGCCTTGACCGGGACGCGTCGGAGACGACCGACGTCGCCCTGGCCAAGCTTGCCGTCAGCGAGGCCGCCGTCGCGTCCAGCCTGGACGCCATCCAGGTGTTCGGTGGAGCGGGGTACCTGGCCGAGCAGGGGGTCGAGCAGATGCTGCGCGACGCCGTGCCCACCACCCTCTTCTCCGGAACGTCCGAGATGCAACGCGAGATGATCGCCAGGGAGCTTCAACTGTGAGACTCGAGGAACTGCTGCGCACCGCGGCGCGCTCATACCCCCATCACCTGGCCGTAGACGACGGACGGCGCGCCTGGAGCTACGCGGAGATCGACCTGCTCGCCACGGACCTCACCAGGGCGCTGGCCCGGTCAGGTGTTCGCCCCGGTGACCGGGTCGCGGTGCTGGCCGAGAAGTCCGGTCCGGTGCTGGCGGCGTTCCAGGCGGTCCTCAGGCTCGGTGCCGCCTACGTCCCGCTCGACCCGGGCAGTCCGGACTCCCGGGTCGCTTCGATCCTCACCGATTGCACCCCGGCGGCGATCATCACCGACCGCTGCGGCCCTCTGCCGGAGGACGGCCGCGGTGCCGCGGTGCTGCGACTCCACGACGACGTCGTCGACCACGGTGACGGGGACGGCACCGAGCCTGGCGAAGAACCGCGCGGTACCGCAGACGACTTGGCCTACATCCTCTACACCTCCGGCTCGACCGGCGCACCGAAAGGCGTCTGCATCAGCCACCGCAACGCGCTGGCCTTCGTGGACTGGGCAGTGGATGCCTGCGCGATCACGGCAGGGGATCGCCTGGCCAACCACGCCTCCTTCGCGTTCGACATCTCGGTGCTCGACATCTACGCGGCGTTCGCCCGTGCGGCCTCGGTGCACCTGGTGCCGCGGACGCTGTCCTACAGCCCTCGTGCGCTGGCGCGGTTCCTGGTGCAGCAGGCCGTCACGGTCTGGTACTCCGTTCCCTCCGCCCTCGTGCTCATGGCGGAGCTGGGTGGTCTGCACGACCTCGACCTGTCCCGGTTACGGGTCGTCCTGTTCGCCGGGGAGCCCTACCCGATCGAACACCTCCGCAAGCTTCGCCTGCAGCTGCCCGACGCCCTGCTCATGAATCTGTACGGGCCGACGGAAACCAACGTCTGCACGGCTTACACGGTGCCTGCCGACCTTCCGGGGCATCTCGACCGGCCGGTCCCGATCGGCTCGGCCGTCAGCGGGGACGAGGTGTGGGCACAACTCGACGACGGTGGACGGGCCGGCGTCGGGGAGGAGGGTCAGCTCCTGGTGAGCGGTCCGACCGTGATGCTCGGTTACTGGGGCCGGGACCGCCAACCCCCGAGGTATGAAACCGGGGACAACGTCCGAGTGCTCGAGGACGGGGTGTTCGAGTACCTCGGCAGGCTCGACCAGATGGTGAAGGTCCGGGGGCACCGCGTCGAACTCGGCGACATCGAGGCGGCGATCCAAACCCATCCCGTCGTGGACCGCGCCGTCGTCGTGGCGGACGGCTTCGGCCTGGATGTCCGCCTGGTCGCCTTCCTGCAGGTCAAACCCGGCAGTGACGTGACGCTCGCGTCGACCAGGTCGTGGCTGGCGCAACGACTGCCCGCGTACATGTCCATCGACGACGTCCGGGTCGTTCCAGAACTGCCCCGTACCGACAACGGCAAGGTCGACCGCCTGCGGCTGCACCAGACGGTGGCGGCACGATGAGCCGGCACGCGGTGTCGCCGGCACGCGCGAGCGATGCGGAGACCGCACCGGACCGAATCTGGGACGTCTGCATCGTCGGCAGCGGAGCCAGTGGCGCGGTGGCCGCGGAACGTCTCTCCGCCTCCGGGCTGAGCGTCGTCGTCCTCGAAGAGGGACCACGGCTCGGCCGGGGCACCACCTACGAGCAGATCAGGGCCTGCACACCGCCGACGCTCGTGCGCGACGCCCGCGGCCGGTGGACGCCGACGGGCAACGGCTACACCGTGCGTGCGCTCGGCGGGGGCACCGTCTTCTACGCCGGCATCTCCTTCCGGTACCGCGATGTCGATTTCGACGCCACCGGGCATGTGGTCGGCGACCTCGACCCGCGCTGGCCGCTCTCGCCGGCCGAGTTGCGCCCGTGGTACGACGCGGTCGAGGCCCGGCTCGGCGTGGCCCGGCTGGCGGGCGCCGATCCGCTGGAACCGGCGGGTGCGCCGCCGCCGCTGCCACCACACCGGGCAAGCCCGCGCGGGAGGATCCTGCGGGACGCCGGACTGGCGATCGGGTGGCGGCCGTTCCCGACCCCCTTGGCGATCAACTCCACGACCAACCCGACCCGGTCGGTGTGCGACCGGATCGGTGCCTGTACCGAGCGGCGGTGTCCGGTCGGCGCCAAGGCCGACGTGCTCGACCGCATCCTCACACCGTCCGTGGACGTGGACGGCATGGTGGTGCGGACCGATGCGAAGGCCATACGACTGGTCCAGACGGGACCGCACCGGGTGGACGCCGTCGAGTGGGTGGACACCAGGCAGCACAGCCGGCACCACACCGCCGCCCGCTACGTCCTGCTCGCCGCGAACGCGGTGCAGTCCGCAGCGCTGCTGCTGCGCTCCGCCTCCCGCTGGGCACCAGCAGGTCTCGGCAACCACGCGAGGATGGTCGGTCGCGGACTGTCGTTCAAGGTGAGCGGCTACAGCGAGGGAGAGCTGGCTGACCTGGCGATGCCGGCGGCGGGCACCGAGGATCGCAACGGCATGCACTCCACCGTCGCCTTCTCCGACCTCTACCTCGACCCGACCTTCCCCACCGGGCTGGGCGGACTCCTGTACGAGGCCAACCCGGTCGTGAGCGACCCGGACGCGACCCGCCGCACCCTGCGGGTGCACTACCTCGCCGGTGACCAGCCCATGACGACCAACCGGGTGCTGCTGGCGAACACGACCGACCCGTTCGGTCTCCCGCACGTCGCCATGGACTACCGCACCCACCCGGTCGACACCCTCAGGCTCGACCACCTCGCGTCGGCAGCCGAGGTCCTCCTGCGCGAGGCGGGCGCCACCGGTGTTCATCGGACGGCCTCGCTGTACCGGACCGGCTCCAGCCACCTGCACGGCACCTGCCGCGCCGGCAAAGACCCGGGAACCTCCGTCGCGGACCCCGACGGCCGCCTGCACGACATCGACAACGTGCACGTCATCGACGGCGGCTACCTGCCCTTCGCGGGCGGGGTCAACCCGACGCTGACCATCCAGGCCAACGCCACCCGCATCAGCGAGATCGTCGCCCGGCAACTGCGCTCCGGACCGGCAGCCCCCGTCAACCCCGATCGAGGAGGACTCCACGTGAACGCCCCCGTGACCGACGTCCGTTTAGTCCCCTACACCGATGACATGCGCTCGACCGTAGAACCCTGGTTCGACGACGAAGCGGTCGAACGCCGGCTCGGCGGCCGCGACTGGTTCCACGGCCAACTCGCCCTCAGCCACGACCGCGGGCAGCGCGCGGTCCGCGGGGCGAAGGTCCTCGGGCACTACGCGTGGGTAACCGTGGCAGAGCGGTCGTCCGAGCCGTTGGCCTTCCACACCGGCGAGGTCTACGACCGGTTCAACCTGCACGAGCAGGCTGCGGACGGCAGTCTCACGGTGATCACGGTCGACTCGCGTGCCGCAGCGGGCTTCGCAGGAGTCGTCGCGCCGCAGCACCGGAACAAGGGCTACGGACAGGCCACCGTCCGGGCGCTGCCGGGCGTGCCGGAGCTATCCGGCGTGGCGGTCGTCTACACCGGGGTCGAGGCCGACAACCACTCGAGCAGGCGAGCGCTGCTCAACGCCGGCTACGAGCTGATCCGCCCCGTACCGGACTTCGAGAACCGCGTCTACTTCAGCCGGATCGCGCGATGAGCGCCGCACCCGCGCCGGCCGGGACGACGGGCACCGACCGGGAGCTTCAGCTCGAACGGGCGCTCGCGGTCACCTCGTCGCCCCGCTGGGACCTCGACAAGCGGTTCCCGCTCGTCGTCGACCGCGCCGAGGGCGCGTACGTATGGGACCTGGACGGCACCCGCTACACCGACCTGACCTCGTGCAGCGGTGCCGCGCCGCTCGGCTCCGGCAGACCTGAAGTGATCGGGGCCATGATCGCCGAGCTGCGCCACTCCGGCGGCATCGCACCGGCAACGGTCTCGCGAGCGCGCACCGACGTCGCCGAACTGCTCGTCGACGCGATGCCCTGTGCCGAGCGGGTGGTGTTCCTCCGAACCGGATCCTGCGCCACCACTGCGGCAGCTCGGGCGGCCCGTGTCAGCACAGGACGCCCGGTCCTCCTCACGGCGGGCTACCACGGCTGGCACGACTGGCAACTGCAGTACAAGCCGGACATGCGCGTCGAGGGCCGGGATCCGGCGACGATCGACTTCGGCTACGACCTCGAGGTGCTGGCCGGGCTGCTGCGGGAGCACCGGGGTGCCGTCGCGGGGGTCTTCCTGACTCCGGAGGTCAACTTCTTCCCCCCGGAGTTCGCCCGCGGCGTCGAGGAGCTGGCCAGGGAGCACGGTGCCCTGTTCATGCTCGACGAGATCATCCTCAGCCTGCGCTACGCCGCAGGCGGCTACCACGGGCACCACGGGCTCGCCCCGGACCTGATAACGATGAGCAAGGGCATCGCCAACGGCACTGCGCTGTCGGCCGTGCTCGGGCGGGCCGAGGTGCTGGAGGCGCTGGAGCACACCTACGTCGGCAACACCTACCAGCGCGAGACGACCCCCTTCGCCGCTGCGCTGGCGTCGCTGCCGATCATGACCGACCCGGCGACACTGGCCCGGGTCCACCAGCTCGGGACGACCGTGATGGACGGCCTCAACGCACTGTTCGACGAGTTCGACACCGCCGCCGTCGCCCTGCGCCACCCTGCGGTCTTCCACGTGGTCTTCGAGGACCTCGACCTCGGCGAGCGCTGTTACGCCGGGCTCCGCCGGGCCGGCTTCCTCGCCGAGTTCGGCGGTACCCACATGCTCTCCTGCGCAATGAGCGACTCCGACGTGGCCGGTCTGTTGCGGGCGTTCCGGTCGATCCTGCAGAACGCGCGGAGCCGGTCCGGGAAACCGCAGGACCGCAGCGCACTGAGCCGTCCGTCGTGGGAACCTGCGATAGCCTTCGGGCGACAGGCGTTCGGAGCGACCAGGCGCACCGTCGAGCGCTGGTGGCAGCCGCCGTTCGACACCTGATCCGACCGCCCGGGGTCCGTGGCGGTCACCGGCTCTGAAGGATCACGCCATCTCCTTCTCGAACAGACCGCAGCGCGCCGCCAGCACGAGCGCGTCGCTGCGGTTGTGCACCCCGAGCCTGCTGTAGAGGTCGCGCAGCAGGCGGTGCATCGCGCGCTCGGAGTAGCCCGCGGTGCGCGCGAGGTGCGCGATGGTGGAGCCGCGCCCCAGTTCGTGCAGCCAGCGGAGCTGACTGTCGGACACCCAGGCCAGGTCATCCGGGATGCGCCGCTCCGGCCGAACGAGTTGCAGGGCGATGGACGCGGGGAGCATGACGAAGCCGCTGGCCGCGGCGGTGATCGTTACCACCAACTGCTCGGTCGTGGAGTCCCACGCGCACACGCCGTCCGCACCGACCCTGATGGCGGCCGCCGCAGCCGTGCCCGTCGTTTCGCGCAGCAGGGCCACGACGTGGGTGTTGTCGAGACGGGTGTACTCGAGCAGTTGCTTCGCGGCGCTCCCCGGGCCGTCGACCACCACGAGCACGGCGCATCGTTCCTGCTTCTCGGCCCAGCGGAGCGGGTCCTGTGGATCCGACGGGCCGCAGCCCCGTGCGGCAAGTGCCAACATCAGACCCCTCCGATAAGCTGGCGGCGCGTTCACGATAGCGACTGGAAGGAGCCCGCCTGCTGTGATGCTTAAATCTTCCACGTCTTCTATGCTCACACCTCCATCACACCATCTGTCGGCAATGATCGCATCCAGCTCGATCCTCGGACTTGTTCCACCGCAACAGCACTGAGGCGAAGACCCGGAACACATCCACCCCGCAAATCTCGTTGCATGCGGTGAGCGCGGCAACGCCGCCGTGTCCGTCATTACATCCTCGGTGTCGCAGCAGCGCCAAGAGCGACCACGGAATACACAATCCATCTACTCGCAGTGGTCAACGACCATGGTTCTTCTTCCCTGATGGCGGCGTCGACTCCCTGCGGCGTCACCGGAAGAGGTCGTCGCACCCGGTGTGCCTGCCGATAACCTCATCAATGCAGGTGAGACGCGTGAGCAGGACAAGGGCTCGAGCAGCCCGCAGAAGTGCCCGTGATCCACACTTCGTCGACCGTCCTGGCATGATGACCGACTGCGCTGCTCCGACCGGCCTACCCGGGCGTGCCCAAGGTGTTCGCACTGCCGCGCCTGCCGCCCTTGAGCGACCGGGACAAAGGCACGGATATCCCGGCACTGCGGTACCAAATTATACTCCTGGATGCCAACCGGACTAGGTCGTATTTCAAAGGTGGCGACCGGCGGCGTGCGGTGACCACAATGTGGCGAGACATTCGGCACAGAGGTTGAATTCGTATCGCGGATTGAACCGGCCCCGCGACGGTTCTTGATCATCACGGCAAGCCGGATGGACGAGGTGTACGCAAGGTGGCGGCTTGACGTTCCACGAGCAACAGGCGGAAGCGCATCCGATTGCAGGCCGGTGCGCGGTTCGCCCAGGGCGAGAAGACCGAGGAGATCGCCTCGAAGCTGCGGATGTGAGGGTGTGAGGCTGTTCTGGCCCCACCGTGACAGTCTGCTCTGGCTCCACCGGGGTTGGCTCGCCGGGAGGTTGCGACGGTTCGAGTTGGCCCCACCTGGCGGCACGCCGGGGCCTGTGACGGCTTGAAGTGGCCCCACCTGGCGAAGAGCGCTGGGGCATGACGTGGGCCGGAACGGGGTCGTCGAGGGTGGAACTGTTCGAGGCGATCCGGCGCGAGGATGCCGGGGGGGCGTGAGCTCGCCCGCCACTATGGGTGCACCGGCGCACGGTTCGCCAGGCGCCGGCCTCGGTACACCCTGGCCTCCAGCCGCGTGGTCGACACCGGCCGGCACACCTTCATCCTCAACACCGTCGACTACGCCCGCTTCTGCCAGGGGCTCGCCGGACGCTTCATCCACCACGTCCCCGACGACACCACCGACCCCGCCGAATCCACCGACCGGGTGACGGCCACCGTCACCGCCATCCACGCCCTGGGCTACCGGATCGACCCCGCCCTGTGGCCGCGAGCGGGCGCGGACTGCACCCAGTGCTACGCCGACAGCTCCTCCTAGACTGCCCACCCCCGACCACGCCACCATCGAGGAGCGGCACGCGTGCCCCGACAGCTCTGGCACGACCTCCCCGCCGGTATCACCACCGCGATCGAGGACCGCTTCGGTGCCGTCACCACCACCGAACCCGCCACCACCGGCGTCAACTCCGCGTTCTCCGCCACCCTGCACACCGGTCAGGGCCGCGTGTTCTGCAAAGCCACCCTGACCGACGCGCCGACCGCGTGGATGCACCGCACCGAAGCAGCCGCCAACCCCCATCTCCCCCGCACCACGCCCCGCCTGCTCGCCCGGATCGAACACGACGGCTGGCTCGCCCTCGTCTTCGAACACGTCCAGGGCCGTCACGCCGACCTCTCCCCCCACTCCCCCGACCTGCCCCTGCTCGCCCGCACCCTCACCGACAACGTCGCCGCGCTCACCCCGAACCCCTGGGCCGACGCAGTGCCCATGGCCAGGCGCTGGGCCGCGCGCCCGGGCTGGCACGCCCTCGCCGCCACCCCCGACACCCTCGACCCGTGGACCCGCGCCCACCTCGACGAGTTCCTCGCCGCCGAAGCGGCCGCTCCCGACCTGCTGCACGGCGACACCCTGCTGCACGCCGACCTCAACCCCCACAACCTGCTCATCACCCACCAGCCGACCACCCGACTGCACGTCATCGACTGGGCCCTGGCCTGCACCGGCCCCGCCTGGGCCGACACCGCCTACACCGTCGTCCGCCTCATCGCCACCGGCCACACCCCCGACGACGCCGAAACCTGGGCACAACAAACCCCCTCCTGGCACACCGCCGCACCCAGCGCGATCACCACCTACGCCATCACCCTCACCGGCCTCTGGCACCGCCGCACCCGACTACGCCCCACCCCCACCGGCCACCACCTCACCACCGCAGCCACCACCTGGCTCCACCACCGACTCGCCCCACCCTCCCCGACCGGGTGACCGGCAGGGCCATGTCCTTCACCCGATCGCACGACGCCGACAGGCTCCACAACCGACCACCCCGTACCCAGCCCGGTGATCGGCTGACCATCACCCCATCCCGCATCGGCGCCCGCGTCCTCATACACGACCCCATGACCGCGCCCTGCCCGCCCACGCCGGCGACTCCGACCAGCCCACCCACCACTGGCGGGAACTCCCCGACGGCGGCCTCGACCCGGGCACCCCACCACCGACGCCGCCTGCCGCGAACTCGCCGATCCGAACTGCCGCTCGCGCTCAACACCTGAGGACGTGGTCAGGTCGGCGAAGCGGACCTCCGGGCATGACAGGCCATCATCGGCCGGTTCCAGCCGGGCACAGCGTCAGATGCAGCGCCCTCTGCTCTGCCGGGCATGTCAGCCACAGCCACCTGCATCGAGACCACGTCCTGGCCGTGCTGCGCGCCGCCGCCACCGTCGGGGCGACCAACGCCGACGTCGTCGCCGTCGAGGCCCGCCGCATCGCCGAGCACCACGGCAACGCCAGTAGGACCACCCAGGGCGGCGGAACCCTCACCGCACCGGCCGGGCGGGTGGTGAGCCTGACCGGGTGTCGGCTCGCAGATCCGACCGCCACCATCGCTGCGCTGCCCGCCGACATCCGGCCGCTCCCAAGCGTTGACGCCCACGACGAGCTGCTCGCGCGCCGCCGCGACCCCCACCCGACAACCGTCCCGGACGGTCCGACGACGACCAGGAATGAGGTGTCGTGACCAGCCCGACCCGCCACCGGCCCGATCGCGCCGGCGCAGCCGGGGACTGTCCGACCAGGCCGCCACGACCGCGATCGACCGGGCATGCCAAGCGCCGTGGCTGCCGACGGTCCGAACTCCGGTCGAGGACATGGTCACCGCGGCCGGGCACGAGCAGCTGTCCCTACGGCGGGTTCCTCGCCGAGCTCCTGCTCGGCGAGTGCGACGACCGTGACCGTCGCCGCTGCGCCCAGGTCAAGGCCGCCGGGTTCCTGCGGGAGAAGTGGCCCGAGGACTTCGACCTCGACATCAACCCCGCCAGCGTCGGCACCCTCGCCGCCGGCGCCTGGATCACCGCAGGCGAGCCGCTCCGCCTGATCGGCGACTCCGGCACCGGCAAGTCCCACCCGCTCATCGGGCTGGGCACCGCCGCCCGGCAAAGGTTCCGCGTCCGCCACGCCCTGGCCACGAAGCCGGCCAACGAGCCAGCGGAGGCCGCCGACGAACGCCGGCTCGCCAAGACCACCGCCCACTACAGCCGAATCGACTTGCTCCGCATCGACGAGTTCGGCTACAGGGAACCCGGCCGCCGCGGCGCCGAACCGCTCTTCCAAGTTCCCACTGAACGCGAGAAGACCAACCCCATCGCCTCCAGCCAGCCCTTCCCCGGCCGGACCCACACCTTCACCGACCCACGTCTCCGCGCCGCGATCGTCGACCGGCTCGCCTTCGCCGGTGACATCCTCGGGACCGGCACCACCTCCTACCGACTCGCCCACGCCCGGTCGGCGACCGCACCGAGCCGACACTGTCGGTGGGAGTTGGTTGACTGGCCGGGTGTTCGAAACCCCCGACGAGATCCGCAGCCTCCAGGTCCTGCTCGACACGTCCCTGGCCGGCTCCGGCAGCCACCTCACATCCATCATCCGGCCAGGTGACAGCACCTTGGACGCCGAGCAGGTCGTCCGGGTCTGCCGCGGCATGTGCACCCTGGCCGTCGCCACGGTCACCCGGCGCGGCGAGCCGCGCATCAGCGGCGTCGACGGGCACTTCCTGCACGGCCGCTGGATCTTCGGCACCCACCGCCAGGCCGCCAAGGCCCGTCATCTCGCGGCGCGGCCCGGCATCAGCGCGACCTTCCTGCGCGGCGAGCAGTTCGGCATCTTCACGCACGGACACGCCGTCCCGCTCAACCCCGAGGGGACGAGCGGCGACCCGACCTGGCCGGCCGTCCGCGACCACCTCGTCACCCACTACGACGGCGACGGCGACGACCCGTTCTGGGACGAGAACGTCTGGTACCGCATCGACCCCAGCTGGATGGTCGCCTACAGCACCGACCCCGTCGGGCTGCTCGACCAACAACCGCCGGTCTGACGAAAGCACGCGCGGGCCCCCAGGCCGTCACCCCGAAGCCAGCCGAGGTTGACATCTTCAGCCAGACGTCAGGGCGATATCCGAGACCGCCGCGAACCGAATGAAAACGCGGACATCGGCCTGTAACGTAGCAGCTCAGGAAGTGTCTTCCCCGCGCGAGCGGGGGTGGTCCCCCGTCCGCCAACTCGGTCACGCTGTCGTCCTTGTCTTCCCCGCGCGAGCGGGGGTGGTCCGCTCGACGGCGCCCGCCTACTGCCCGAGCCGTTGTCTTCCCCGCGCGAGCGGGGGTGGTCCGTCCCACCGGACCGCCTGCTCGCTGCCGGCGCGGTCTTCCCCGCGCGAGCGGGGGTGGTCCCGCCCACACCACGAGCAGCAGCGGCGCGGGCGCGTCTTCCCCGCGCGAGCGGGGGTGGTCCGGGACGCGATGAGCAGCAACGCATCATCGTTGGGTCTTCCCCGCGCGAGCGGGGGTGGTCCGCGGCGCACCGAACGCGTCCGGCGCCCCGGTCCGTCTTCCCCGCGCGAGCGGGGGTGGTCCGATCAGCAGCCCGACGGGGTCCTGACCGCGCCGGTCTTCCCCGCGCGAGCGGGGGTGGTCCCATGCTGGCCCGGCCGGCCGACCTCGCGCCGTGGTCTTCCCCGCGCGAGCGGGGGTGGTCCGCTCTCCGATCACGTCCGGTGGCCCATCTTCACGTCTTCCCCGCGCGCGCGGGGGTGGTCCCGAGGTCACGGGCAGTGGCAAGTCGGGCCTGCTGTCTTCCCCGCGCGAGCGGGGGTGGTCCCCCGATCGTGCGGGAGCTGAACAACGTCAGCATGTCTTCCCCGCGCGAGCGGGGGTGGTCCGGACTGCCCGACCGATCAGGCCACGATCGACACGTCTTCCCCGCGCGAGCGGGGGTGGTCCCCGCAGCCGCAACATCACCGTCGCCGGTCTCGACGTCTTCCCCGCGCGAGCGGGGGGGTGGTCCTCGTGGCCCGCCCCGGGCGCGCCGGAAATCAAGGTCTTCCCCGCGCGAGCGGGGGTGGTCCCAGCCGGTCGACCAGCGTGTCCAGCAGGCGTTGTCTTCCCCGCGCGAGCGGGGGTGGTCCGCCGACGCCCAGCACGAACTGCAACCCGGACTCGTCTTCCCCGCGAGAGCGGGAGTGGTCCGTGCTGGTTGTAGTCCTGCACACGGACCGTCACGTCTTCCCTGCGCGAGCGGGGGTGGTCCCAGATTGGGGCGCTGCGGTGCCCGATTGTGTTCGTCTTCCCCGCACGAGCGGGGATGGTCCGCCCTGCTGGAAACGGATGAGCACGGGGTCGTCGGTCTTCCCCACACGAGCGGGGGGCGGTCTCGAGCGGTGGACGTGATCTGCGGCCTGGGCGGCAACGACACCATCTACGCCGGGGACGACGGCACCGGCGCCGACACGCTCCACGGCGGCCCGGCCGCGTACCTCGTCGTCAATACTTCCCCGCGCGAGCGGGGGAGCTGAGGCCACAGCATGAACTCAGTTGTGGCTGCTCAGGGTCCTGAGCTGCTCATCAAGGCTGTTGGTCCCCGAGGAACCAACCAGGTAGCCGGTGGGGGGACAGCCGTCTCCCCACCACGTTCATGCCTCGCTACCGGGTCACCTGTTCAGCTCTTATCAGCACTTACCGACCATCCGGGCCAGCACTTCCGCAACGCCGGTTCGGCCGGTGTCGTCCGGGGCCACAACCGAAGTTGGTAGGCGTCGAGCCCTTCGGCCCCCTCGCGTCCCGCCTCCTGGTATCCCCGTCCTGCGACGCGTGCTCGGTACTCGCCGCTGGGTAGCTCGCACGTGATCGGCGACCAGCCCCCGGACGCCTGGAAGTGAAGTGTGTCGCCCATCAGGTCGAGGTCGACGTCCACCACATGGTCCCATCGGTCGTCGTCGGCAGGTGGTTCCGTCGTCCAGATCTCGACGCGGATCGGTGCGTTCAGATTCCACTGGACCGGAGTAACAAGATCGACCAGACCGTCGGCGATGCCCACCCATCGGTGTGAGTTGCGGGCGTCGTTGAGGGCGCGTTCCCTGGCGTCGCTGTCGGGGTCGTCGTTCCAGGGGGCGTGCGAGTAAATGTAGAGCTGACCGTGGTCGATCTGGACTTCGAGGTCGTGGGTGACCGTGGGGGCGGTCATCAGCAGCTCTGCTCCTCGGCGATGTCGGCGCCCGCGCAGGGGCTTGTCCGCGATCTTGTCCGGGTGGGTGATGACTACCAGAAAGCTACTGGGTCGACCGGAGCGGCCAGGTGCACGGGCCGATCATGAGCGGCCGGGGCGAGCTGCGTGAGCAAGCCGTAGAGGGGTTGCGTCGCCTTGGCCTCGCCCCTGCGCGGGGAACCCTTACCGCTGCCGACCACGTAGAGGTGCAAGTAGCCGTGCAGGTGCAAGGGGCCGGCGGGGCTGACGCTACGTTGGCGGTGAACAATCGGCCGTGCGACTTCGGCCCGTTGTCCTGTGACCGCATCGTGCCGAGGGTGCTTCGGCCGGGGCAAAGCCTGACGGTCTACTGGCCGGGTGGCGTGAAGACCTACACCGGGAAGGAGCGCCAGTCGGTGGGGTACGTGCTTGATGTCGCCTACCGGCACGACCAGGAGCCCAGGCACCTCCGCACGCGCGAAGACGTCGACACCTTCGTTGACGAGCTGGTGACTCTTGGCCCGGCCTACAGTGCCGCGACTGCCTACGCCGTCGAGGAAGGCAGTGACGTGCTCCCTGACCACGAGCTGCTCATCGGCGCCAGTGGGCAAACCGGCCTCGGTGCCGTGCGGTACTCCGGCGGAGACGGCACGTACTACCTCCGAGGCGAGCAGACCAACCCCGAGGACGTGTCCTTCGGCTACTTCGGCACGGCCGCCGAGTTCCCGGCCGATGCCGCAGTGCGGCTAAGCCTCGTCCGCGAAGCTCTTTGGGGACTGCTGACGAGCCGCGGTGGGCGACCGAGCGGGATGACCTGGGTCGAGACGGACTGACGCTCCTGCCGCTCTACGCGGACAGCTAAGACGCGGACGTGACCGGTCTCGTGCCCGATGTCAGATCGTGATCGCCTGCAACGTGGCGGCGAGTTCACGGTCCGGACTGATGTTCCTGCCGTACAGCGGGCTGCAGGGGGTCGAGGCCAGTCGGACCGCCAGCGCGACAAGGTCCACGGTGGGATCGTTGTGGTGGTGGATCTCCGCGAGGCGCGCGAAGTCGGTCATGACGCCCACGACGCTGCGGTTGGCGGTGACACCGAGCTGCGCAGTCCGCATGTGCTGCCGTTCCCGGTCGACGATCGCGGACGGCGCGTCGAGGGTGGTCAGCACCGTGCCGATCTGCTCGGAGATCCTGCCGGTCAGTGTCCTCGCGGGCGCCAAAGGCAGCAGCACGGGCAGCAACGTCACCTCGTTGACCAGCAACACGACCCGAGGCCGCCAGAACAGGACCGTGGCATACCAGGGTCCCAGCAACGTCGTGCCACGATCGCCGTCGGGCGCGGTGGGCGGACCCGTCAGACGCAGCAGCTTCCTGGTGGCACGCACGATCAACACCCGACCATCCTGCCCTGATCCCCCCTACGGCACACCATCACCTCAGCCGTCGAGGCCGATGCCGGCCACGGAGCCCGGCCCGACACGGCTTGTCCGCAGCGGCGCGAACCCGTCCGACGTGACGAGCACCGAGGCAAGCCCGGGCCCGTCACCGACCGCGCATCTGGCCGCGAACGGGGACTGCAACTGGCCACCACAGCCAGCCGTCCTCGGGGAATCTTCGCTGGTCGCTGACACATCGGACCATCCCCGCTCGCACGGGGAAGACGCGGCCCGGATCAAGTACGTCCAGACCCGGCGAGGACCACCCCCGCTCGCGCGGGGAAGACAGGCGGTTGATGCCGTCCTGGGCCGGGCTGGTCGGACCACCCCCGCTCGCGCGGGGAAGACCACAACCTCAGCCCGACGACCTCCTGGGCCGCCGGACCACCCCCGCTCGCGCGGGGAAGACGACTTCGGGCGGCCGACGGACGTCCGGGTGCACGGACCACCCCCGCTCGCACGGGGAAGACCATGCCGGGGTTGAGCAGGCACATCGTGTGCACGGACCACCCCCGCTCGCACGGGGAAGACCGCCCGCGTCGACGCGCGCGGTGGACCGCCCGCGGACCACCCCCGCTCGCACGGGGAAGACACTTCGTGACCAGCGACTTTACAGGCCCCGGCATGCTTTTTTATTCGGTTCGTCGCGGTATCGGATATCGGTGGTCGGTTGACGCCGGTCTTCTCACGTCGGCAGGTGCGGCACGTCGTGATCGGGGAGGGCGTGCGACACGTGCGGATCGTCGTACCGCGTGTCGAGTGCTACTCCGCCGGGCACTGCCCGGCAAGTCCCCCATCAGGTGGCAGCGGTGTCGTAGAGGGGCGGGTTGATCTGCGGAAAACGCAAGTATCGCTACGTTGGGGCATCGGTAGCGTGACCGGGTTGACCGGCACGGCCGGTGACGTGACCGGTGCTGGAGGGGAGGCGGTCGTCATGAACGAGACGGACGCGGTGCGGCACTGCGCGTGCGGCACCCGACTCGCACGGGACAACCGCACCTCCCGCTGCGGCGCCTGTACTCGAGCCGGGCGGCGTGGCCCGACCGAACCTCCCGAGGTGCCCGCCGAGTTCTGGGACCGCCCCGATCTGCGCACTGCCCTGGCCACCCGCGATATCGGCGCCGTCATCCGCGCCTACCGCAGACACCCTCACCACGGTCGGCCCTTCCGGCAGGAGGCCGTCGCAGCCTGGATCGGTGTGTCCTCCACGCGGCTGAGCCGCATCGAGAACGGCGAACCCGTCAACAACCTGGCCAAACTCACCCGCTGGGCGCACACCCTCCGCATCCCACGACACCTACTCTGGTTCCACATGCCCGACGCACTACGTGACGACGTAGCAAAGGCGACACCGGTAGCCGACAGTCAGGAATCGGCGAGCGGCGCGCTGCTGCTGAACACCGCCTGCGTTCCGGCGGTGGACAGCGGTGATGCCGAGCGGTTGCGGACGCGCCTGGACTCGCTGCTGTCGGAGACGGCGTCATCCGCCAGGCTGGAGATGGTCGAGCAGCAGGTGCGCGACCATCTCACGCAGTACACCCGCACAGGCCCGGCCGAAGCCCTGGCTTTGCTGATCCCCGATCTCGCAGAGGTCCACGCGTTGGCCGCGCGCCGCCATCCGATCGCGGTCCATCGAACCCTGTCCACGGCGGTCACCATGCTGACGTTGCTGGTGGCCGACGCGCACATGAAGCGAGGGCTGATCGTCGACGCACGGCGCTGGTACCGCACGGCGCTGTTGGCCGCCCGCGACGGCGACGACCCGTTGCTGGCCGCTCTCGTCCTCGCCCAGCAGACCATGCTCGCCTACTACTACGAGACACCCGAGCGGACGATCAGCCTGGCCCGGCGCGCACGGGACTTGGCCGCCGATGCGGTATGCGATGCCGCCGCCCTCGCCGCAGCCGCCGAAGCCCGCGCCCTCGGCAAATTCGGCGACACCCGCGGGGTCCACCAGGCACTCGCTGACGCCCGCCGACTGACCGACCGGCTTGCCGAACTGCGTACCAGCGACGATCCCCACGCCGCCTACCACTTCAACCACGGCCGGCTGGCACTCTACGCCTCCGGCGCGCTGTCCAACCTCGGCGACGTCACGCATGCCCACGAGGCCCAAACCCAGGCCCTGCACACCTATGCGGCCGACCCGCGACTTGTCATCGACCCGGCGCTGATCCGTCTGGACCGGGCGTTCGTCCACGCCACCTCGGGCGACCCCGCCGGTGGCGCCGACCTCGCCGTGACCACCCTCACCGACCTCACACCGGCTCACCGCACCGCCGTCGTACTCACCCGCGCCCGCGACATCGTCGCCGTCGCCGAAGCCCTACCCCGTGTGCACAGAAACGCGGTGCAGGCCGTGGAGCAGCTACGCGAACTCACCGCGGTGTAGCCACCTCGCGGCAGCAATCCCCCGGTGTTGCCGAAGAACCACTACCACCGTCGCCTGCATCACCCCGCAGACGTCGACGGACCCGGCCGCCCGGACACTGGAGCGGTGACTTCAGGGCCGTACGAGGCGACCGCACACGACTTCACCACCGCCACCACCCGACCGCTGCTGGAACAGGCAGGCCGCATCGCCGACCTGGACACCAGTCGCGTCCGCACGCTGCGCCACCACAGCAACGCCGTCTACCTCGTCGGACCCCCCTCCCGCGAAGTCGTGGTCAAAATCGGACGCCCCGGACCCGATCCCGACCAGGATCTGAGCAACGCCCACGGCCTGGTCGAACTCACCCAGTGGCTCACCCACCACGACGTCCCCACCACAACCCTGCTCGACACAGCACCCCAGCCGCTGTTCATCGACGGCCACGTGATCACCATGTGGCACTACCTACACCAGCAGCAGCCGATCACCACGCAGGCCATCGCCGCGCCGCTACGGGCCCTGCACCAGGCACCTCTTCCACCGATCCCCCGCCCTGCACTGGACCCACACACCGCGATCACCCGCTCGATCACCGCCAGCCGCATCCTCACCGCCCGCCAACGGAACATGCTGCTCGAACGCCTCGACCGGCTCATGCCCGCTTGGACCTCGCTGTGCCTGGACTCGGCGACCCGACTCGTCCACACCGACCCCCAGCACCGCAACACCCTCTGGCGCCACCCCGCCGACCGGCCTCGCCGGTCCATCAAGCAAACCGCGGACCAAGCCGTACTGTGCGACCTCGACGACATCACCCTCGGCCCCGTCGAATGGGACCTGGTCACCATCGAAATCCACCACCGCCGATTCGGCCACGACGCCGCCGACTACGACACCTTCTGCAGTGCCTACGGCCGCGACATCCGCGACTGGCCGAGCTACCCCGACCTCCGTGACCTGCGAGAACTACGCATGATCGCCACCAACGCACGCAAATCCCAGCCCTCCAGCCCTCCCGCAGCCGAAGTCCACCGCCGCATCGATAGCCTCGACGGCCCTCCGAACCGGCGCTGGCGGATCCTGTAGACCTAGAAAAGGACTAACCACGACCGGCCCGCCCCCACTCGCACGGAGAAGACCACCTGGCGCCGGTGCCGATGTAGTACCACCCCCGCTCGCGCGGAGAAGACGTGATGCAGGTCGACGCCGCGCAGCTGGCTGAGGGAACACCCCCGCTCACGCGGGGAAGACGAGGCTGCCACCTGGATGCCTGCCCACGCGGGCGGACCACCCCCGCTCGCGCGGGGAAGACGTCCGATCACGTCCTCGGCGTGACGCCCTTGTAGGACCACCCCCGCTCGCGCGGGGAAGACCACAGGTGGAATCGGCGCTCAGCGCTGCCGGGCGGGCCACCCCCGCTCGCGCGGGGAAGACGGCGATGGCGTAGACGCCCGCCGCGCGGAGCGAGGACCACCCCCGCTCGCGCGGGGAAGACACCGCGCAGCACGTGACGCACGGCATCGCGAACGGACCACCCCCGCTCGCGCGGGGAAGACTCGAGGTTGAGGTACCGGCGGGTGTCGCGGTGCGGACCACCCCTGCTCGCGCGGGGAAGACACTTCCTGAGCTGCAACGTTACAGGTCATTGCCCGCATTTTCATTCGGTTCGTCGGAGTCTCGAATATCGCTCTGACGCTCGGCAGGGCATGACGTCACCGGTGCAATCTCATCGGTATGACATGCATGTCAACGCCCTGGCGTGAACGACATGGACCTCAAGATGAAAAGAGTTCAACGGCTCCTGGCCCACGGCAGACAACCGGCAGCGCCAGGCTCGCTTGAGACGTAGCCAACCGCGCAGGTCCGCTGCCCTGCTGGCTACTTGCCTCCCCAGGAAGAAGAACCCGTACTCGGCCTCGAACCTGCCCACGCGTTCGGAGGGCTGCGGACGCGCCCGGGATACGCCCTGCGGTTGCGGGGCGCCGCACCGTACAGGGGCAGGGGTGGAGGCGGCACACAACGCCGCCCCCACCCCTGCCCCTGTCTCGGCGGACGCACCCCGCAACCGCAGGGCACTCCCGAGCCGTAAAAGGGTGCGACACGATGAACATCCGACCGTCCCGACACCGCCTCTCAGCGCTCATCGACCGGTACAGGCACACGCTGCTGCGCTGGGCACGCCGCCCCGTGACCATCCGGGTCTTCCACAACCTGCACGACCGCGCACTGCTGGTCGGCCACCAGGGACAGCCGGTCGCCGAAGTCCTCGCCTACCGCGAGCCGCCGAGCACCCGCAGCCGCGACGTGGACCTGGTCGAGTCGGCCTTCCAACTGTGCAACATCGGCGACGACCCCGAATTCGGCCGACCCGACCCGCGCGCCGTCCGCTACCGCCACCGCGGCAACCGGTCGCTGTCCATCGGCGACGTCGTCGCCGTCGACGGCCGCTTCTACGCCTGCCAGCGCATCGGCTGGCGCCGCATCCCGGCACCACGGCAGCTCAACGAGCAGCGGCACGGCACCATCCCACTGCACCAGGACCAGCGCCCCGTACCGGGAACCGATCCGCAGTCGATCGACACCCGGCCCTGACCCCGGTCCCAGCGCACCCCACCGGGCACGGGCCTGCTCGACAAAGCAATCGGTACCGCACACCGGAACACCAGGTCCCACCAAGCGACCTGCCTTCCGCGCCGGAGCACGCGCCTCGACGACGCCACCACCGGACACCGCCGGGGAAGCAGTAACCAGCCCCGAACACGGCGGGCCGCAACGACGCCCCTGCCCACAGGCCACCTCCCCCAGCACCCCACCGCGGGCCCAGCTTCAGCCGGGCCCGCGGTGCTCGCGCGCGCCCAGCACGCCGCGCACCACGTCAGCCACTTCTTCGCCTCTCGGGAGCCACACCGTCATGCCCTTCAACCCCGACACCGGCATCTGGGACAGCACCTACACCCCACCCACACCCCACGACCTACCCGCCGTGCGGCTCTACCTCCGCGAAGTCTTCGCCCAACCGGAAGCGCTCGCCTTCCACACCACGATGGTCAAAGAAGGCCGCTTCTCCCGAGACCTGATCCGCTCACCACACCCCGAACAGGCCGCACAGCTCATCCTCCACGGCGAACGCGAACGCCTCGCCCACGCCGCCCTGTACTGGGTCTCCCCGGAAATGACCCAGGTCGCCACCGCCGCGGCCGACACCCTGCCCGAAGACCTGCGCATCGACCAGACCCACCAGCCCGCCGAACACGGGTTCATCGTCTTCGCCGACCCCATCGGCTCCTACCTCGGCGACGCACTGGGCGACCGGCGCGTCGACATCACCGCCGCCTCCTGGGGACCACTCCCCGGTGTACCCGACGCCACCGGGGTCACCTTCTACAGCGTCCGCGACCGCGACTACGCCCGCCACTGCCTGACCCGCATCCTCGGCCGACCACCCAAGCACGCCGAACTCGACGCCGCGTTGAAGGCCTCACCCGAGTGGATGTGGGACAACGAGATCACCCTGCACCACGGCACCACCATCGCCGACCTCGACCTCATCGGCCAGATGAGCACGCTCCTGCTCGGCCAGGCCGTCGCACCATGGATGAAAGTGCTCTACGCCGCCTGGCTACTGATGACCCAACCCGGCATCAGCCAGACCGAGCAGATCACCCCCAACCGGCGCCTCCAGCGCCGAGAGGCCCGCGAAGGCGTACGCGGCTCCGAGGTCCGCATCGTCCACGTACACCGCCGCCACCACGACACACCCACCAACCAGCAACCCTCCGGCGGCGGTGAACGCCGCTACTCCGTGCGCTGGCTGGTGCGCGGCCACTGGCGCAACCAGGCCCACGGCCCCGACCGGTCCCTACGCCGCCTCGTCTGGATCAACCCCCAGGTCCGAGGCCCACAGGACAAACCGCTCCGGACCGGCCACACCGTCCACGTCTGGGACCGACCCGCGGACCAGTGAGACCCACTGCCCACATCCCCCGGCAGGCACAGCCGACGGCACGAAAGCAGCACCCGACCGACCGCACCCAACCTCCACCGAAGGGACACCACCTCATGGACAACTCCGCCACAAAGCCCACAACCCTGATCCAGCAACTGCCCACCACCGTGCCCATAGCCGACCCGGCCGTCGTGCGACCCGACACCGACACGGCCGGCCTCACCTTGACGTCTCGACCGCGCTCACGACTCGGCATGTTCTGCCACGACGACCAGGTCTACTTCCTCACCCTGCCCGACGACCCCGACGAACTCGCCCTGCTGCCGATCGGCCTCGTCGGCGACCCCTTCGCCGACCGCGTCCACGTCGTACGCGGCATCGACTTCTGGATCGGAGACCGCAGCCTCGAGAACCACCCGCCCAACCCGACCGTGAACACCCTGCTCGACGACCTGCTCACCGACATCGCCTCCGACGCCTACACCGCCACCAACCGCGACCAGGCCCTCGCCCGACGGCTGCTCACCGCAGGCAGGCCGCGCATCTCCGGACCGTGCCTGCTCCTCGGACGCGACGAGACCACGGGCACCAGCACCGGCCTGCCGGAAACGTTCCTCGACTGGTTGCAGAGCACAGCAATCCAAGCCGTCACCGACCTCGTCCAAAACACCAACACGGTTGGCGAAGCCGACGCATGCGAGTAGACCGTCCTCCATAGCCTGCCCCCGGTCCGAGGACGCATCAGCGAGCACGGGAGCTGGTGGTGCGGCGGCAGCCATCAGCAGACGGATCGCTCGCGAGAAGCCGTGG
>NZ_JBPKJK010000107.1:0-31380 GCF_051756985.1 Saccharothrix sabaoui | reverse complement strand
GGAGGAGGACCAGCTTGCCGGTGGTGGCGCGGGACTCCAGCAGCTCGTGGGCACGGGCGGCGTCGGCCAGCGGTAGCGCCTCGCCGAGCACCGGCCGCAGCCCCGACGTGAGCGCCCGGCGCACGTTGTCGGGGGTGATCGGGATGCCGAAGCCGAGCACGGCGACGCCCTTGCGGAACGCGTCGGCCGCGGTCACGTCCAGCGGCCCGCCGGCGAAGCCGAACACGGCGAACCGGCCCGTGCGGTCGCGCAGCAGCTCGAACGACTCCTTCGCGACCGCGCCGCCCGTCGAGGAGAACACCACGTCGACCGGCTCGACCCCGGCCGACCAGCCCGGCTCGCCGTAGTCCACGACCTCGTGCGCGCCCAGCTCGCGCGCCAGCGCCAGCTTGGCCCCGCCGCGCGCGGCGGCCACGACGGTCGCGCCCGCCCGTGCGGCGAGCTGCACGAGCAGGCTGCCCACCCCGCCGGCCGCGGCCTCGACCAGCGCCCGTTCGCCCGCGGCGAGCCGGACCGCGTCCACGGCCGCCACGGCCGTCGCGCCCTGGAGGAACAGCGCCAGCGCCTCGTGGTCGGACAGGTCGTCGGGCACCTCGGCGGAGTCCTCGGGCAGCACCGCCCGCTCGGCGTAGCCGTTGCCCAGGGCGAACCCGATCAGCCGCCGGCCGTCGTCGGTCACGCCGACCACCTCGCCGCCGAGCGGGCCGGGGCGCGACTCGACCCAGGGCGCGACGCGCGCGGTGGCGCCGGACCGCAGGAGCGTCTCGCCGTAGTTGACCCCCACCGCGGTGACCCTGACCGGCACCTCGCCCGGCCCCGCCTCCGGTTCGGGCACCTCCTCGACCCGGAGCACGTCCGCCGGACCGAACTCGTGGAACCGCACTGCGCGCACGACGACCTCCTCGACTGAAACGGACTTTCGGTCCGTTTCCTGTCGGCTACGATACGGACTGCCGGTCCGCTTTTGTCAAGGGAGGTTCCCGATGCGGAAGGACGCCGAGCGCAACCACGCCGCGGTCCTCGCCGCCGCCGCCCGGCTGATCACCGAGCGCGGGCTCGACTTCGCCATGGACGAGGTGGCCGTCGAGGCCGGTGTCGGCAAGGGCACGGTGTTCCGCAGGTTCGGCGACCGCGAGGGGCTCGTGCGGGCCGTGGCCGAGCGCGGCGCGGAGCGGTGGCTGGAGCAGTCGCGCGCCCTGGTGGCCGCCGACCACCTGCCCGCGGGGGAGAGGGTGATCACGTTCGTCGCCACCCTGTTCGACCACGTGATGGCCTCCCTGCCCCTCGTCGTGGCCCTGGAGCGGGAGTCCGCGCACGACACCTCGTGCGACGGCGCCTACCTCACCACGCACGCCCGCCTGGCGGCGTTGATCACGCAGGTCAGGCCCGGTGCGGACGTCGAGCTCGCGGCCCACGCGCTGCTCGCCCAACTGCGCGGCGACGTGCTGCACCACCTGGTCCACCGGTGCGGTCTGGGCGTCGACCGCGTCCGGTCGGGTGTGATCGCGGTCGCGCGCGCGGCGCTGGTCGGGGACTTGGAGCCGGCCGGCCGAGGTGCGACGATGCCTGGGCTGTAGGGGTGCGCGAGGAAGCCGGTGCGAATCCGGCACGGTCCCGCCACTGTGACCGGTTCACCCCGGGAGTCAGGAACTCGACCCCCGAGTGATCGTTCACCGGACACGGGCGTGGACACCCGAGGAAGGACACCGCCGCATGGGCGCGCGTTTCCCCTTTTCCGCTGTCGTCGGCCACGACGACCTCCGCACGGCACTGCTGCTCAACGCCGTGCACCCCGCCATCGGCGGGGTGCTCGTCCGAGGCGAGAAGGGGACCGCGAAGTCGACCGTGGTCCGCGCCCTCGCCGCGCTGCTGCCCGAGCTGGACGTCGTCCCGGGCTGCCGCTTCGGCTGCGACCCGGCGGCCCCGGCGGACTGCCCCGACGGGCCGCACGGCCCCGGCGCCGAGCGCCGGCCCGCCCGCCTGGTCGAACTGCCGGTCGGCGCCACCGAGGACCGCCTGATCGGCTCGCTGGACCTGGAGCGCGCCCTCACCGAGGGCGTGCGCGCCTACCAGCCCGGCCTGCTGGCCGCCGCGCACCGGGGCGTGCTCTACGTGGACGAGGTCAACCTGCTGCACGACCACCTCGTTGACCTGCTGCTCGACGCCGCCGCCATGGGCCGCGCGCACGTCGAGCGCGAGGGCGTGTCCGTTTCGCACGCCGCGTCGTTCCTGCTCGTGGGCACGATGAACCCGGAGGAGGGCGAGCTGCGCCCGCAGCTGCTGGACCGCTTCGGCCTGACCGTCTCGGTGCGGGCCTCCCGCGACGTGGCGACGCGCACCGAGGTCGTGCGCCGCCGGCTCGCCTACGAGGCCGACCCGGACGGCTTCGCCGCCCGCTGGGAGGGCGAGGACGCCGCGCTGGCCGCGCGGATCGTGGCCGCCCGGTCGCGGCTGGCGTCGGTGGCGCTGCCGGACGCCGAGCTGCGCCGCATCGCGGGCATCTGCGCCGCGTTCGAGGTGGACGGGATGCGCGCCGACCTCGTCGTCGCCCGCACGGCCACCGCGCACGCCGCCTGGCGCGGCGCGGACGAGGTGGGGGAGCGGGACGTGGAGGCCGCCGTCCGGCTCGCGCTGCCGCACCGCAAGCGCCGCGACCCGTTCGACGAGCCCGGGTTGGAGGAGGAGCAGCTCGACGACGCGCTCCGCCAGGGCGAGGAGGCCGCGCGCGAACCGGAGCCCGGGGGCCCGGACGACGACGGCCCCGACGGAGGTCCCGACGACGGCGGCCCCGACGACGGTCCCGACGGCGGCCCCGGCGACGACGGCGGAGGCCCGGGAGCACCCGGCGACACCCCCGAGTCCACTTCGGACGGTGAGTCGCGCGGTAGGGGTGCCACCGAGCGCTCGCACACGCCCGCGCCCGCGTTCCGCGCCCGCCTGCTCCAGGTGCCCGGCGTCGGCGAGGGCGCCCCCGGCAGGCGTTCCCGGGCCCGCGCCCGCACCGGCCGCGTCGTCCGGCCGTCCACCGCGGACGGGTCGGGGCTGCACCTGGTCGGCACGCTCGGCGCGGCGGCCCCGCACCAGGCCGCCCGCGGTCGCACCGGACCCGGCCTGGAGCTGCGCGGCGAGGACCTGAGGCGGTCCGTGCGCGAGGGCCGCGAGGGCAACCTCGTGCTGTTCGTGGTCGACACCTCCGGCTCGATGGCCGCCCGGCAGCGGATGTCCGCCGTCAGCGGCGCGGTCATCTCCCTGCTGCGCGACGCCTACCAGCGGCGCGACAAGGTCGGCGTGGTCACCTTCCGCGGCCGGGAGGCGCAGGTCGCGCTGCCCCCGACGAACTCGGTCGACGCCGCCGCCGCGCGCCTGCGCGCCCTGCGCACCGGTGGCCGCACCCCGCTCGCCGACGGCCTGCTGCGCGCCCGCCGCGTGCTGGAGGTCGAACGCGTCCGCGACCCGCGCCGCCGACCGCTGCTGGTGCTGCTCACCGACGGCCGCGCCACGGCGAGCGGCACGGGCGGCGACCCGCTGCGCGACGCCCTGCGCGCGGCCGGGCTGCTGGCCGCCGACGGCGTCGCCTCGGTGGTCGTGGACTGCGAGGCCGGGCACGTCAGGCTCGGCCTGGCCGCCAGGGTCGCCGGCGCGCTGGGCGCCGCGTGCCTGCGCCTGGAGGAACTGTCCGCCGACCAGGTCGCCGGCGTCGTGCGCGCCGTGCGCGCCGCCTGAAGGGGGAACGGGAATGCCGCAGGGACAGCCGTCCGTCGTCCCCGCCGACGGGCTCACCACCAGGCAGCGCCGCAACCGGCCCCTCGTCGTGCTGCACACCGGCGAGATGAAGGGCAAGTCCACCGCCGCCTTCGGCCTCGCGCTGCGCGGCTGGAACCAGGGGTGGTCCATCGGGGTCTTCCAGTTCGTGAAGTCCGCCAGGTGGAAGGTCGGCGAGGAGTCGGCGTTCCGCGCCCTGGGCCGGCTGCACGAGGAGACCGGCGAGGGCGGCCCCGTCGAGTGGCACAAGATGGGCGAGGGCTGGTCCTGGACCCGCAAGCAGGGCACCGAGGACGACCACGCCGAGGCCGCCCGCGAGGGCTGGCGCGAGATCGCCCGCCGCCTCGCCGAGGGCCGGCACGGCCTGTACGTGCTCGACGAGTTCACCTACCCGCTGCACTGGGGCTGGGTCGACGTGGACGAGGTCGTGGCGGCGCTGCGCGACCGGCCCGGCCACCAGCACGTCGTCATCACCGGCCGGTACGCCCCCGCCGCGCTCGTCGAGGCCGCGGACCTGGTGGTGGAGATGACCAAGGTCAAGCACCCCATGGACGCGGGCCAGAAGGGCCAGAAGGGGATCGAGTGGTGAACCGGCTCGTCATCGCCGCCCCCGCCTCGGGCAGCGGCAAGACGACCGTGGCCACCGGCCTGATGGCGGCGCTGCGGCGGGCCGGCGACCGGGTCGCGCCGTTCAAGGTGGGCCCCGACTACATCGACCCCGGCTACCACTCGGTCGCCACCGGCCGGCCGGGCCGCAACCTCGACGCGGTCATGGTCGGCGAGCACCGGGTGGCGAGCCTGTTCGCGCACGGCTCGCGCGGCTGCGACATCGCCGTCGTCGAGGGCGTGATGGGCCTGTTCGACGGGCGGGTGGACACCGAGGGCGTCGGGTCCACCGCGCACGTCGCCAAGCTGCTGTCCGCGCCCGTGCTGTTCGTGGTGGACGCGCGCGGCCAGAGCCGCAGCCTCGCCGCCCTGCTGCACGGGTTCCGCGGCTACGACCCGACCGTGCGGCTGGGCGGCGTGGTGCTCAACCAGGTCGGCTCCGCGCGGCACGAGCAGGTGCTGCGGCAGGCGTGCGCCGAGGTGGGGCTGGAGGTGCTGGGCGTGCTGCCGCGCGACGACGCCTTCGCGCTCCCGTCCCGCCACCTGGGCCTGGTCACGGCCGCCGAGCACGGCCGGGCGGCGGTCGACGCGGTGGCCGCCATCGCCGACGCCGTCGCCCGGCACGTCGACCTCGACGGCGTGCGCGCCCTCGCCGCGCGGGCACCCGCGCTCGCCGTGCCGCCCTGGGACCCGTCCGCCGAGGTCGAACCGGTCGACGGCGGCCCCGTGGTCGCCGTCGCGGGCGGCGCCGCGTTCACCTTCGGCTACGCCGAGCACGTCGAGCTGCTCGCGGCGGCCGGCGCGGACGTCGTCGTGGTCGACCCGCTGCGCGACGAGGCCCTGCCCGCCGGCACGGCGGGGCTCGTGCTGCCCGGCGGGTTCCCCGAGCAGCACGCGGCGGAGCTGTCGGCCAACGAGCCGCTGCGCGCCGCCGTCACCGCCCTGGCCAGGTCGGGCGCGCCGGTGCACGCCGAGTGCGGCGGCCTGCTGTACCTGGCGAAGTCCCTGGACGGCGTGCCGATGTGCGGGGTGGTCGACGCCGACGGCGCGATGACGGCCCGGCTCACCCTGGGCTACCGCGACGCCGTCGCGCCGCACGACTCGGTGCTCGGCCGCGAGGGCTCCCGGGTCACCGGCCACGAGTTCCACCGCACCGCGCTGAGCGTGCCGCACGGGGCGAAGCCCGCCTGGCGGTGGCGCGGCCACGACCTGCGCCCGGTGGCCGAGGGGTTCGTGCTCGGCGGGGTGCACGCGTCGTACCTGCACACGCACCCGGCGTCCGCGCCGGGGGCCGTGGCCCGCTTCGCGCGGGCCTGCGCGGTCGCGGCGCCGCGCCCCGAGGCCACTCGTCCGTGGTGACCCCCCGCGCGGTACGGTCCTTGCCCACCAAGACGAACACCTCGTGGGGAGCAGTTGTGATGACTGGTCGGGTCACCTTCGTGGGCGCCGGTCCCGGCGCCGCCGATCTCATCACCGTGCGCGGGGCGAAGCGGATAGCCGAGGCCGACGTGGTGGTCTGGTCGCCCGCGGTGGTCGAGGCGGAGGCGGTGCGCGAGCACGCCCGCCCGGACGCCGAGCTGGTCGACTTCTCCCGCGTGCCGGAGCCCGAGGTCGTCGAGGTGTACCGGCGGGCCGCGGCGGGCAAGCTGCGGGTCGTGCGGCTGCACGCGGGCGACCCGTCGCTGTGGGGCGGCCTGCGCGAGCAGCAGGACACCTGCCGGCGGCTCGGCCTGGACACCGAGGTCGTGCCCGGCGTGTCGCAGGTCTCCGCCGCGGCGGCGGTCGTCGGCCGCGAGCTGACCACCTCGGACGTCGCCCAGTCGCTCGTGCTCGCGGGCCCCGAGACCGCCGAGCACGTCAAGGACTTCGCCGCGCACGGCACCACGATGGCGATCTCCGCCTCCGGGGCCCGCGCCGGTCAGCTCGTCGAGCAGCTGCGCGCCGGCGGGTACGCCGACGACACGCCGGTCGTGGTGGCCTACAAGGTGTCCCTGCCGGACGAGACGGTCGCGCAGACCACGCTCGGCGGGCTGGAGGCGTGCGTGAAGGAGCACAAGCTCTACCGCACCACGCTGTTCCTGGTGGGCGAGGTGCTGGCGCCGCCGCCGGCGCGCCGCCGGTCCCCGTCCGTCGAGGGCGACGAGCCGGTGCGCCGCTCGAAGTGGTCCCGGCGCGCCCAGCGCCCGGCGGGCGAGTCGCCGTCGGCCGCCGCCGCCTGGTCGGTGGTGCACGACTGGCAGGAGGCCGCGCGCACCAAGCGCGCCGGCCGGTCCGCGCCGGAGACCGGGGCCCCGGTGCTGGAGCTGGTCGCCGACGGCGCCGGTCCCGACACCACCGGTCCCGACACCACCGGTGACACCGGGGACACCGCTCCCGAGGGGACGGCACCCGGCGAGGACACCGCCGGCGAGGACACCGCCGGCGGGACCCCGGCCGGTGAGGCCGAGGCGTCCGCCGAGCCCAGGCCGAAGACCGTGGTGGCCGCGGCGACCAGGTCGAAGCAGGTGGGCGTGCGGGCGAGCACCACGCCGCGCAGGTCGGCCGCGGCGCGGGCCAAGAAGAGCAAGCGCGCCACCTGACGTGGACGTCGTCGCGCTGCACGAGTTCGTCACCGGGGCCGGTCGGTCCTGGGACGAGGTGGTCGTGGTGGACGCCGCCGCGGTCGGGGAGCGGCACGCGGTGAACGTGTGCCGGGCCAGGCCCGCCGTGGTGGTGTCCGGCGCGGACCCGGCCGCGCTGGCGCGCGACCTCGCCGGGTGGCGCCGCACGCTGGTCGTCCGGTCCGCCGCCGGTCTGTCCACAGTGGATCCGGCGGACGCGGTGGTGCGCCGCTGGGAGGAGCCCGGCCCGGTCCTGTGCCTGGCGGAGAGCGCCTTCGCGCCCTCGCCCGGCGGGTGGGCGCTGCCCGACGACGACTTCGCGCACCGCGACGGCATGGTCGCCGCGGCCGAGGTGCGCGCGCTGGTGCTGGCCCGGCTCGCCCCGCGCCCCGGCGTGCTGGTGTGGGACGTCGGCGCGGGACCCGGCGCGGTCGGCGTCGAGTGCGCCCGCCTCGGCGCGGCCGTCGTCGCCGTGGAGCGCGACCCCGTGCAGTGCGTGCGGATCATCGCCAACGCCTCCGCGCACGGCGTGGACGTGCGGGTGGTGGAGGCCGAGCTGGCGGAGGCGGGCGAGCTGCCCGCGCCCGACGCGGTGTTCGTGGGCGGCGGCGGCGCGGACGCGGTCCGCCACGTCGCCCGCTCCGGCGCGCGGCGGGTCGTGGTGGCCACCCCCGACCTGGACCGCGTCGTGCCGTCCCGGGACGCGCTGCTCGACGCGGGCTACGAGGTCGGGGGCAGCCAGCTCTCCGCGGCCCGGCTCACCGGTGGCGTGCTGCTGGCCACCAACCCGGTGACCGTCCTGTGGGGCACGAAGAAGGACACCGCGCCGCGGTTCGGCGCGGGCGACGGGAGGACGACGGCGTGATCGGCGTGTTCGCCGCGGGCGAGGCGGGGCGGCGGGCCGCCGCCGACCTGGCCGGCCTGCTCGGCCCGGACGCGGTGCTGCCCGACGGCCCGGTGGGGCCCGCCCTGCGCGCCCTGTGGCCCCGGCTGGGCGCGGCGGTGTTCTTCCTCGGCACGGAGGCCGCCGTGCGCCTGGTGGCGCCGCTGCTGCGCGACGAGCGGTCCGACCCCGGCGTGGTCTGCGTCGACGCCGGGTACGCGGTGTCGCTGCTGGGCGGCGCGGACGCGCTGGCCGAACGGGTCGCCGACGTGCTGGGCCTGCGGGCCGTGGTGACCTCCGCCTCGGCGGGCTCGCCGCTGGACGAGCTGGTGGAGCTGCTGGACGCCACCGCGGACGGCGACCTGGCCGGGTGCGGCGAGGCCCTGCGGCGCGGCGAGCCCGTGCTGCTGCTCAACCCGCTCGGCTTCCCGCTGCCCGCGCTGCCGGACAACGTGGTGCACCGCGGCCACGCGACCGGCTGGACCGTGCTGGTGGACGACCGCGTCCCGGAGGGGCCGCCGAAGGAGCGCGTGGTGCGGATCGTGCCGCGCACCCTCGTCGTCGGCGTCGGCTCCGGCACGGGCGTGCCGGCGTCGGCGGTGTCGGCCGCGCTGGCCCGGCTGGAGGAGGACGAGGGGCTGGACCTGCGCGCGGTCCGCGCGTTCGCCACCCTGGACCGCAAGGTCGCCGAGCAGGGCATCGCCGACGCCCTGGAGGACTGGGGCTTCTGGCACGGCTCGACCACCGCGCCGCTGCTGTCCTACCCGGGCGAGGAGCTGGCGGTCGTCCCGGTGCCGAACCCGGCGGAGCTGGCCATCGGCATCCCCAGCGTGGCCGAGGCGGCGGCGCTGCGCGGCGCGGTCGAGCTGTCCGCCGGCGGCCGGGTGGAGATCGCCGCGGAGAAGGCCAAGGGCGACGGCGTCACGGTGGCCGCCGCGCGCGTGCTGCCGCGCGGCCGGCTGGCCCTGGTGGGCCTCGGGCCGGGCGGCGCGGACGACCGCACGCCGCGCGCCGAGGCCGAGCTGCGGCGGGCGTCGGTCGTGGTGGGCAGCGAGGAGTGCGTGGCGCAGGTGCGGCACCTGCTGCGGCCGGGCACCCGGGTGCGGGCCGACGGCGCGGTGGCGCTGGCCGAGTCCGGCGCGGCGGTGGCGTTCGTCGGGCCCGGGCGGGGGCCGGTTGTTGCGGGCACGGTACACGCGGATGTCGTTCGCGTGACAGGCGTCGGCAGTCAACTGTGAAGCCGCGCGCAGCCTCCTAAAGGTGGTTGTCGGCCCTGCCCGCTTGGTCCTAGGCAGGGAGGAGCGCGCCACCCGGCGCGTCCCTGCACGGAAGGACCGACATGGCGAAAACCCTGCATCGCCTGATCACCGCCCTGGCCGCGGCCGTCGCGGCCGTGGCCCTGATGACCGTCGCGCCCGCGAACGCGCAGACCTCGGACGACGTCTCGCCGTTCATCGTCGGCGGGTCCCGGGTGTCGACCAGCACCTACCCGTGGGTGGTGTACCTGGCCACGTCCTCCGGCGGCCAGTTCTGCGGCGGCACGCTGGTGGGCGCCACCAAGGTCGTCACCGCCGCGCACTGCGTGAGCGGTCGCTCGGCGTCCAGCACCCGCGTGGTGCACCGCCGCGACGACAAGCAGAGCACGGCGGGCACCGTGGCCACGGTCAGCCGGATCTGGGTGCACCCGAGCTACCGCACCGCCACCTCGGGCTACGACGTGGCCGTGCTGACCCTGGGCACCAGCCTGCCGTCGCCGTACCTGCCGCTGGCCACGCCGTCCGACACGGCGCTGTACGCGGCGGGCACCAACGCCACCATCCTCGGCTGGGGCACCACCTCCTCGGGCGGCTCGGCGTCGCGCTACCTGCTCGGCGCCACCGTGCCGCTGACCTCGGACGCCACCTGCCGCACGGCGTACGGGTCGAGCTACATCGCCACCGCGATGGTGTGCGCCGGCTTCCCGCAGGGCGGCGTGGACACCTGCCAGGGCGACTCCGGCGGCCCGCTCGTCGCGGGCGGCAAGCTGATCGGCGCCACCTCGTGGGGCCGCGGCTGCGCCGGCGCCGGCTACCCCGGTGTGTACGCCCGGATCGCCACGTACCACTCGACGATCACGGCCCAGCTGTAACCCGTCACCACCGCACGACGACGTGCCCACGTCCGGGTGAGGTCCCGGACGTGGGCACGTCCCGCGTGTTCCATCGGGGACATGCGCTCCCCGCTCACGACTGTCCTGGTGATGGCCGCCCTGGTGACGGCCGCCCTCCCCGCCGCGGCGGGTGCCGCGCCGGCCGAGCCCGAGGGCCTGCACTCGTGCGGCACGTCGGTGAACGAGACCGTCGGCACCGGCTGGTGCAGCGGGCACGGCACGTTCCGGCTCGTCGTCGCCTGCGACGACAACCGGTTCTCCCGCAGCCCGTGGACCACGATCTCCGGCGGCAAGCGCACGATCGGCGCGTCGTGCACCGGCCCGGCGAAGGCGGTGGGCGCCGAGATCGAGGAGGAGTAGCCGTCCCACCTGCTGGTGATGTGGAGCACGCACGTTGGACAGGGCATGTCTGGTGTGGATGCTTCTACCCATGCACGGTGAACAGCACTACCTCGTGGGCCTGGACCTGACCGGACGGAGGGTCGTCGTCGTGGGCGGCGGCACGGTCGCCCAGCGGCGCCTGCCCCGCCTGGTCGCGGCGGGCGCCCGGGTCGAGGTGATCTCGCCCGAGGTGACCCCGGCGGTCCAGGGCCTCGTGGACGGCGGAGAGGCCGTCTGGCACGCCCGCCCCTACGCCGACGGCGACCTGGACGGCGCCTGGTACGTGCTGGCCTGCACCTCCGACCCCGAGGTCAACGCGCGGATCACCGCGGACGCCGAGCAGCGGCGGGTGTTCTGCGTGCGCGCGGACGTCGCCGTGAAGGGCACCGCCGTGACCCCCGCCGCGGGCGAGCACGACGGCCTGCTGGTGGGCGTCCTCGCGGGCGGTCAGCACCGGCGCTCGGCGGGCGTGCGGGACGGCCTGCTCGCGGCCCTGCGCGACGGCTCGATCGCCGACCACCACGACCAGCCGGCCGGGGTGGCCCTGGTCGGCGGCGGCCCCGGCGACCCCGAGCTGATCACGGTGCGCGGGCGGCGGCTGCTGGCCCGCGCGGACGTCGTGGTCGCCGACCGGCTCGCGCCGCGCGAGCTGCTCGACGAGCTGCCGCCGCACGTGGAGGTCGTCGACGCGGCCAAGATCCCCTACGGCCGGGCGGCCAGCCAGGACTTCATCAACACCACGCTCGTCGAGCACGCCAAGGCGGGCAAGTTCGTGGTGCGGCTCAAGGGCGGCGACCCGTACGTGTTCGGCCGCGGCTTCGAGGAGCTGATCGCGTGCGCCGAGGCGGGCGTGCCGGTCACCGTCGTGCCGGGCGTGACCAGCGCGTTCGGCGTGCCCGCGCTGGCCGACGTGCCGGTGACGCACCGCGGGGTGGCGCACGAGGTCGTGGTCGTGTCCGGCCACGTCGCCCCGGACGACCCGCGCTCGCTGGTCGACTGGGACGCGCTGGCGCGGCTGCGCGGCACCGTCGTGATCCTGATGGGCGTGGAGCGGGCGGGGGCGTTCGCGGCGGCCCTGCGCGCCGGGCGGCCCGGCGACACCCCGGTGTCGGTCGTCCAGGAGGGCGGCACCCGCACCCAGAAGGTCGTGCGGTCCACCCTGGACTCGGTGGCCGAGGACATCGCCGGGCACGGCATCCGCCCGCCCGCGATCATCGTGGTGGGACCGGTAGCGGGGCTCGCCGCGGAGCTGCCGTTCCGCTCCTGAGCGACCACACCACCCCGGCGGCGACGAGCAGGGCCAGCGCGGCGAGCGCGACCAGCGTCTCCCCGCCGGGGTGGACGAGCGGTTCGCCGCGCAGCGCCTGCCGGGTGAGCACGGCGAACAGCCCGGTCCAGCCCAGCACGGTCACCGCGACCAGCCGCGTGCGCGTCCGCTCGGCCACGCCGAGGGCGATGAGCCCGACCGCGACCAGCACGACCACCTGGAGGCCGTGCATCCCGACGAAGTGCGGCACGCGCAGGTCGCCGCCCGTGGTGCTCCACCCGGTGAACGGCATCCCCGGGCCGCCGTCGACCACGCCCACCGAGTGCCCGCCCGACAGCTCGACGACGCGGCCCGCCGCGTCGGTGGTGGTGCGCTTGCCCGCCGCGAACATCAGGTAGCCGCTGAACATGCCCGCCGTCGCCAGCCACAGGCCGCCGCGCACGGCCCACCGCACGTCCGGCGTGGCGAACCGCTGGAACGACAGCACCACCGCCAGCGCCGCGTTCGCCAGGAACATCACCGGGATCGTGGTGGAGAAACCGAACCCCACCAGCCGGTTGTAGGCGTCGTCGGACAGGTTGTAGTGGCTGAACGTGCCGCGCACCGCCTGCATCACCACCAGGCCCACGTCGAAGAGCAGGATCACCACCGCCGCCGTGGCCAGCCCCGACGTCCACCGCCTGCCCCGGTGCGGCAGCGACAGCATCCACGACAGCGTCGCCGCGTACACCGCCAGCGCCAGCGCGAACTTGAGCGGCTTCACCCACAGCGGCGCCCCGTCCAGCAGCCGCCCGTCCACCACCGCCGCCACCGCGAAGGCGACGGCGAACACCCCCATCACCGCGGCCGACCACAGGGTCGGGCGGTGCCAGTTCCTCGTCATGGCAGCAGCCTCCCCGGCGGGGACCCCCGGCTCACTGGTGCCGGCCGGCCGTTGCGGGGTGGGGCGGGCACCAGTGCCGACCTAGGCTGACCGGGTGGCGGTGCAGGTGCGGCTCGCCGGCGTGGGACTGGCGAAGGTCAGGTTCGCCTACTCGCCGGTGTTCGAGACGGTGATGGCGGTAGACGGGCTGCGCGACCCCGGCGGGCACGCCGTGCACGGGCCGTGGGTGCGGTGGGCGCGGGAGCGGCTGGCCGGCGTCGACGGCCTCGACGCGCTGCTGTCCAGGCTGGCGGGGCCGGCGAAACCCGCCGACCTGCTGCCGGTGCCGGACGTGCGGGCGCCCGACCTGGAGGCGGAGCTGCGCACCGTGCCGCCGGTGGAGGCCGACGTGATCAGGCGCTGCCACGCGGCGGTCGTCGCACCGCACTGGAAGCGGATCACCGCCGTGCTGGAGGCCGACATCGCGGCGCGCGCGGCCACGCTCGCGTCCCACGGCGTGGAGGCGGTGTTCGCCGAGCTGCACCCGGAGGTCACGTGGGCCGACGGCGAACTGGTGCTGCACCGCAAGCCCGAGCACCGGGTGGACCTGGCCGAGCACGGCCTGGTGCTGTGCCCCAGCGCGTTCTGCTGGCCCAAGGCGTGGATCGCGCTCGACCCGGTGGGGCAGGGCGTGCTGCGCTACCCGGCGCGCGGCATCGGCACCCTGTGGGAGGACCGCGACGCGCCGCAGGACCTGGCCGCCCTGATCGGCCGCACGAGGGCCCGCCTGCTGACGCTCCTGGAGGCCCCGCGCAGCACCTCCGACCTGGCGACCGCGCTGGACGTCACGGCGGGCGCGGTGTCGCAGCACGTGGCCGTCCTGCGCGCCGCGCGCCTGGTGACGACGCGCCGCGAGGGCCGGCACGTGCTGCACATGCGCACCGCCCGCGCCGACGCGCTGCTGGGGTGAGGGCGATCGGGCGTCGAACCGGGTAGCGGCCGGGTCGGTGAGGACGCGGGAAGGGTGCCGGGGGAGCGCGACCCGTCGTGCCGCGGCGGAAAGCGCGAACGCCCGACCCTGGGAGGGCCGGGCGTTCGCGGTCGATCAGTGCGTCAGTGCTGCGTCGCCACGGCGCGGCGCGGGCGGCCGGAGCCGCCGGCCGAGCGGTCGCGCTCCGGGCGACCACCGCGGAACTGGCCGCCACCGGCGCGGCGCGGGCCGCCACCGCCACCGCCACCGCCGCCGCGGCGGGCGCGGATCGGGGTCTCCGGCTCGACGACCGGGACGCCGCTGGGCGTGCGGGCGCCCGTGATGCGGATCAGGTCCTCGTCACCCGGGCGGACCTTGGTGGAGGCCGGCCGGATGCCCGCGCGGGCGGTGAGGCCCTGCACGGCGCGGCGCTGGTCGTGCGTCACCAGGGTGACGACCGTGCCCGACTGGCCCGCGCGCGCGGTGCGGCCCGCGCGGTGCAGGTAGTCCTTCGGGTCGGCCGGCGGGTCGACGTGCACGACGAGGCTCACGTCGTCCACGTGGATGCCGCGCGCCGCCACGTCCGTGGCGACCAGGACCGGCATGGAGCCCTCGCGGAACTGGCCGAGCACGCGGGTCCGGGCGCTCTGCGCCTTGCCGCCGTGCAGCGCGCCCGCGTGGACGCCCATCGACCGCAGCTTCTTGGCCAGGCGGTCGACGTGGTGCTTGGTGCGCACGAACATGATCGTCCGGCCCTCGCGGGCGGCGACCTCGGTCACCACGTTCTGCTTGTCCTCGGCGGACACGAACAGCAGGTGGTGCTCCATGGTCGTCACGCTGCCGGTGGCCGCCGCGACCGAGTGCACGACCGGGTCGTGCAGGTACTGGCGGACCAGCTTGTCCACGTCGCCGTCGAGCGTCGCGGAGAACAGCAGGCGCTGCCCGTCCTGCGGCGTCAGGTCGAGGATGGCGCGGACCTGCGGCATGAAGCCCATGTCCGCCATCTGGTCGGCCTCGTCGAGCGCGGTGAACATGACCTCGGAGAGGTCGGCCGTGCCCTGCCGCACGTGGTCGGACAGCCGACCGGGCGTGGCGATCAGCAGGTCGACGCCGCGGCGCAGCCCGTCGATCTGGCGCGGGAACGACGTGCCGCCGACGATGGTCCGGCACCACAGGCCGAGGGAGCGCGCGAACGGGGACAGCGCCTCCTCCACCTGCATGGCCAGCTCGCGGGTCGGCACCAGCACGAGGGCGCGCGGCTTGAGCGGCTTCGCCCGGCCACCGGCCAGGCGGGACAGCAGCGCCAGGCCGAAGGCGAGCGTCTTGCCCGACCCGGTCTGGCCGCGGCCCAGGAGGTCGCGGCCCGCCATGGCGTCGGGCAGGGTGGCGGCCTGGATCGGGAACGGCTCGGTGATGCCGGCCTTGCTCAACGCGACCAGCAGCTCGTCGGCGAGGCCCAGTTCGGCGAACGAGGGCAGCGGACCGTCGGGGATGATGTTCTCGACGTCGTCGAACATGGTGGTCGCCTGCTCCGCGATGGGGGCGGGACGACGGTTGCCCTGGCCAGGGCGCCTGCTGCGGGACTTGCGGAACTGCGGGCGCTCGGAACGGCCTTGGGACATGGTGGGCAAATCAAACCTCCGGGACAAGGCACGTCTCGGAGATTGCTCTGCATGGGTGCGCAGGCGCGAATCGCGGGGACGGGCCCGGCGCGCGGACCGCGCCGATAGTGGTTGGAAGCACCACCGGCCACTCTGGCGGCCTGGGGCGCTTCGTGGCGCCACCGGGCGGTGCACCACTCAGTCTAGCCGATCACGCGACCGAGTTCGCCACCACGACCGTGTAGCGAGGAACACGGAATGCGGGCGGAGGCGTCGCACGGGTGCCGCCGGCGGCCGTCGGGAACGGCGGAAGCGCAGGTGGGAGGCGGGGTCGGTGGTGGTCGGGCGGTGGACCCGACGAAGTCTCCGCGGTACGGGCCGGGCGGCGGCGAACGGCGGCGCGGCCACGTCCGAACGGGTGAACCGGGGCCGGTGGCGGCCGGGCCCGGCACGCGCCACGAGGCGACGCGTGCCGGGAACCGTGCTCGGGACCCCTGCGGGAGCCGCTGCGGGAGCCGCTGCGGGAAACCGTCGCGGGACCGTTCGTCACCGCAGTCCGGCGGTCTCCAGCAGGGCCTCGGTGACCTCCAGCGGCTCGGCGAGTTCCGGTGCCAGGCCGCGGGAGGTGAACCAGGCCGCGACGTTGCGCACGTCGCGCTCCAGGAACTCCGGCCCGCGCGGGTTGGCCGCCAGGTCCACCACCTGAGGCAGGTCGATCACGACCAGCCGGCCGTCGTGGACCATCAGGTTGTACGCCGACAGGTCGCCGTGCGCGAGGCCCGCCGAGGCCATCAGGTGCAGTGCCTCGACCAGCTGGCGCCACAGGCCGAGCAGCTCGTCGGGCTCCGGCCGCAGCTGGGCGAGCCGGGGCGCGGCGGACCCGTCGGTGCCGATGAACTCCAGCAGCAGCTCGGTGCCGTCCCGCTGCACCGGGTAGGGCACCGGCGCGCCCAACAGGTGCAGCGTGCTCAGCGCCGCGAACTCGGCCACCGCCCACCGCTCCGCGATGAGGTTGCGGCCGAACGCGCTGCGGTTGCCCATCGCCCGCATCTCGCGCGACCGCCGCATCCGGCGGCCCTCCAGGTAGCCGGCGTCCCGGTGGAACAGCCGGTGGTCGTTGCTGCGGTACCGCTTCGCGGCCAGCAGGCACGTCCGGTCGGTGCCGGGCGTCCACCGCTCCAGCAGGAAGACGTCCGCCTCCTTGCCGGTCTTCACGACCCCCAGCTCGCGGTCCACCGCGGACAGGTCCGTGACCAGCCACGACGGGTACGGCTCGGGGCCCTGGTCGGCGTCGCCCCAGGTGGACCAGCGGTCGCCCTCGGGCGGCGCGTCCTCGACCGCCGCGTCCTCGCGCACCTGCGCCAGGCGGTCCTTGGCCTCCTCGGTGAGGCGGCCCCGGCGGGCCGGGTCGACGTCCTCGCGGCGACGCGCCCTCCCGGCCTTCCTGGACTGCCAGCCCAGGTCGTCCGCGTGGTCGAAGGCGCTCTCGAAGTCGTCGTGCTGGAGGTCGTCGTGCTGGAAGTGGTCGTGCCGAAGGTCGTTGGTGTCGATGTCGACGTCGTGCTCGCGCACTGGATGTGCTCCAGGTGAGGTGGGGGTGGTCGCCCCCGCACCCGGCGCGGCGTGGGTGGTCCGCGTCAGGCGAGCGGGGCGGGCGGACGGGTCGGTGCCACGTCCCGGACGGCAATCACCATCTGGCACCTCCTCTGGTCCGCCGCGGCTTCCACCGCCGGCGCTGCGACGCTTGCCCGCACAGGTTCCCCCGCGCCCCCGTGCGCCCGCAACCGGATTTAGACGGGCCGGATCTCGACGGGACCGGGACCGACCGCGCTCGACGGGTCCACCGGAGCGGCGTGGGCGGCGCGGGTCCTCAGCGCGAGCGGTCCACGCGGTAGCTGGTGCGGTGGCCCAGCCACGCCGCCGCCAGCTCGCCCATCACCAGCGAGTCGTGCCGCAGCACGCGCTCGTCGTGCCACCGCGCCGCCCGGGGCGCGGTGGCGAGCATCCGCCGCCGGGCGACCGAGCTGAACTCCACCAGCGCGTCGAGCGCCTCGTCCACCTCGTGCTCGGCCAGCGGGCACGGGCTGTCGTCGTCGGGCAGCGCGAGCGCGGTGCCGGTGAACGTCGACGAGGTGCCGAGGTCCCGGGCCAGCTGGTGCTCGACGGACTCCGCGTTGCGCTGGAACCGCCGGCGGTCGCCGTCCGTCGCGGCCAGCCGCAGGCCGAGCAGCCGGGCCGCGCACAGCCCGGACCAGACCAGCTTGAGCGCCTCGGGCGCGTCGAGCGGGTGGGTGCGCAGGTCCTCGGTGATCCCCCCCAGGAGGGCGGGGGTGACGGTCTCGGCGGGTGTGTCGCCTGGTGTGTCGGGGCTCACGCGGGCCATTCTGACACCCGCGTCACGACTGGTGACACCTCGCTGCGCTCCGTCACGCGTTTGGCCGGTCAGGTCCGGGAGAACGACCGCCGGTAGTCCTTGGGCGACAGGCCCACGGCGGACGTGAAGTGGTGGCGCAGCAGCGCCGCCGAGCCGAACCCGGAGCGGTGCGCCACGTCCTCGACGGTCAGCCGCGTCTCCTCCAGCAGCTGCCGGGCGCGCAGCACGCGCTGCGTGGTGAGCCAGCGGTGCGGGGTGGTGCCGGTCTCGGCGGCGAACCGGCGGGCGAACGTGCGTTCGGACATGTTGGCCTGCTCGGCGAGCCCGGCCACGGTGTGCTCCTCGTCGAGCCGGTCCTGGAGCCACGCGAGCACCGGTTGCAGGCTGTCGGCCTGGTGCTGCGGGGTGGGCAGCTCGATGAACTGGCGCTGGCCGCCGTCGCGCTGCGGGGCCACGACCATGCGGCGCGCGATGACACCCGCGACGGTCGAGCCGAGTTCCCGGCGCACCAGGTGCAGGCACGCGTCGATGCCCGCCGCGGTGCCCGCGCTGGTCACCACGTCGCCCTCGTCGACGAACAGCACGTCGGGGTCGACCTCGGCGCGCGGGAACCGCTCGGCGAACTCCCGCGCGTACCGCCAGTGCGTCGTGCAGCGCCGGCCGTCGAGCAGGCCCGCCTCGCCGAGCAGGAACGCGCCGCTGCACACCGACAGCAGCGTCGCGCCCCGCGCGTGGGCCCGGACGACCGCGTCGAGCACCGCGGGCGGGTACTCGTCGCGGACCCCGGCGGCGGGCACGACGACCAGGTCGGCGCCCTCCAGGGCGTCCAGGCCGAGGTGGGGGACGAGGGACACGCCGACGTCGGTGCGCACCGGCTCGCCCGGCCGCTCGCCGCAGACCCGGAAGTCGAACGCCGGCACGCCCTCCTCGGAGCGGTCGACGCCGAAGACCTCGCAGACCACGCCGAACTCGAAGGGCGCCAGGCCGTCGACGACGACGGTGGCGACGGTGCTCAGCATGTCCGCCACGGTACTTGGCTGGATTTTGACGCACAACGGCACAACTGCCAGTGGTGGCAGCTTCTTGCGCATCGCACAGTTGGTGCCATGACCGCGATCCTCACCGCCCTGGCCGTCCTCGCGCTCGTCGTCTACGGCCTGGAGCGCAACCACACCACCCACCGCGCCCACCTGGCCGGCAGCACCGACGTGGACGACCGCGACCTGGTCCGCCTGCGCGCCGACCTGCGCGCCGCCGCCGTGCGCACGGAACCCGCCCGGCCCGCTCCCCGGACCCGGACCACCAGCTCCGCGCAGGTCGCCTGCTCCTGCTAGCCCCGGGCCGGGCGCGACCCGGCTCAGCACGACCCGGCTCAGCGCGGCCGGCCCCGGCTCAGACCACCAGGTCGGCCGTCCCCGGCCCGGTCACCTCGACCCGCAGCCCGGCCTTCACGGCGACCTTCGCCACCCCCCTGAGGTCACCCGGCTCGGCGCGCGACCTCACCAGGGCGTGCGCGAGCCGGCCCTTGTGGGCCTTGTTGAAGTGGCTGACCGCGACCCGCCGCCCGCCGTCGCCCTCGGTGACCACCCGCACGACCGCCGCGTCGGGAACCCGGGCCAGCGAGGTGTACGGGCTCGACCGCAGGTCCACCACGAACCCGGCACCCGCCAGCACGGGCTCCAGCGCGGGCCGCCACAGCGCGCCCAGCGGACCCACCGACGGCAGGGCGCTGCCGCCGGACAACCGGTAGGCCGGGATCGGGTCCCCGCCGCCGACCAGCCCGAACAGCGCCGAGGCCACCGCCAGCCGCTCGTACGCCCGCGCCCGCTCGACCTTGGTGAACGAGTCGAGCGCCAGCGCGTCGTACAGCACCCCGGTGTAGCGGGCGAGCGCCGGCATCGTCGGCGACCCCCGCAGCCGCGCGTTGCGCTCCACCTCGCCCGCCTGCCGCTCGGACAGCCCGAGCGCGGCCAGGCAGGCCGGCACGTCGGCCGCCAGCTCCACCAGCGCGTCCACCAGCTTCGCCCGCACGGGCGTCAGCCCGGGGTGCGACAGCAGGTCGAGGTCGAGCGGCGCGCCGGCACCACCGACGGCCTTGGTCTCCGACGGGGGGAGCAGCACCAGCACGACCGGGCAGCCTAGTACCCGCTCCCCCGCGCCCCCGCCCTCAGTCCGACTGGCCGACGCAGAACCGGTTGCCGTCGGGGTCGGCCGGCACCGTCCAGCCCAGCCCCGGCACGCTGTGCTCCGACACCACCTCCGCGCCCAGCCCCACCAGCCGCGCCACCTCGGCCGCGCGGTCCTCCACGTGGGCGTCGAAGTGCACGCGGTTCTTGCCCGGCACCGGGTCGTCCACCCGCTGGATGCCCAGCCGCACCCGCCCGCCCGCGGTGGGCGCGAGGACCAGGTACCCGTCCCAGTCGTGCTCCACCGACGTGCCCAGCGCCCTGGTCCAGAACTCCGCCAACCGGTGCGGGTCGGTCGTGTCGATCGTGATCGTGTCGATGTCGATGCCCATCCCGGGGACGCTAGACCCGACCACCGACAACGCCGGGCCCCGCCGCCGACCGCGGCCCGGCGGCGGCCGGGCGCGAGGGTTCCGCGCCGGGCGGAACCCGTTGGAACTGCGCGGACGCCGTTCACTACCCTTGCCGGACAACCAGCGCCACGAGGAGCACCCACCGTGATCACGAGGATGTCGTCGCTGTTCCTGCGCACCCTGCGCGAGGACCCGGCCGACGCCGAAGTCCCCAGCCACAAGCTGCTGGTCCGCGCCGGGTACGTGCGGCGGGTCGCGCCGGGCGGCTACTCGTGGCTGCCGCTGGGGCTGCGGGTGCTGCGCAACATCGAGCAGGTCGTGCGCGAGGAGATGGACGCGTTCGGCGCGCAGGAGATCCAGTTCCCCGCGCTGCTGCCGAAGGAGCCCTACGAGGCCACCGGCCGGTGGACCGAGTACGGCCCCAACATCTTCCGCCTCAAGGACCGCAAGGGCGCCGACTACCTGCTCGGACCCACCCACGAGGAGCTGTTCGCGCTCACCGTGAAGGGCGAGTACTCCTCGTACAAGGACTACCCGGTCACGCTGTACCAGATCCAGACGAAGTACCGCGACGAGGCGCGCCCCCGCGCGGGCATCCTGCGCGGCCGCGAGTTCGTCATGAAGGACTCGTACTCGTTCGACCTCACCGACGAGGGCCTGAGCCACTCCTACCGGCAGCACCGCGACGCCTACATCCGCATCTTCGACCGCCTCGGCATGGAGTACGTGATCGTCTCCGCCACGTCGGGCGCGATGGGCGGCTCGGCGTCGGAGGAGTTCCTGGCGGTCGCGCCCACCGGCGAGGACACGTTCGTGCGCAGCACGGAGTCCGGCTACGCGGCGAACGTGGAGGCGGTCACCACGCCCGCCCCCGCCGAGCAGGACCCGGCGACCAAGCCCGGGGCGCAGGTCCACCACACGCCGAGCACGCCGACCATCGAGTCCCTGGTGGACTTCCTCAACGCCAACACCGACCGCGCCTTCACCGCCGCGGACATCCTCAAGAACGTCCTGGTGAAGACCAGGGTCCCTGGCGGCGACTGGGAGCTGCTGGCGATCGGCCTGCCCGGCGACCGCGAGGTGGACCTCAAGCGCCTGGAGGCGGCGCTGGAGCCCGCCGAGGTCGCGATGCTGGACGAGAAGGACTTCGCCCGCAACACCTTCCTGGTCAAGGGCTACATCGGCCCGGGCGCGCTCCAGGCCAACGGCGTGCGGTACCTGACCGACCCGCGGGTCGTGCGCGGCACCGCCTGGGTGACCGGCGCGGACAAGGCCGACCACCACGTGGTGGACCTGGTCGTGGGCCGCGACTTCACCCCGGACGGCGTGATCGACGTCGCCGAGGTGCGCGAGGGCGACCCGTCGCCCGACGGCAAGGGCGTGCTGGTCGCCGCGCGCGGCATCGAGATCGGGCACATCTTCCAGCTGGGCCGCAAGTACGCCGACGCGTTCCAGCTCGACGCGCTGGGCCCGGACAGCAAGCCCATCCGCATCACCATGGGCTCCTACGGCATCGGCGTGTCCCGCCTGGTCGCGGCCATCGCCGAGCAGAGCCACGACGAGCGCGGCCTGATCTGGCCCCGCAACGTGGCGCCGTTCGACGTGCACCTGGTCGTGGCGGGCAAGGACGAGACGCTCCTCGCGGGCGGCGAGAAGCTGGCCGGCGAGCTGTCCGCGCGGGGCCTGAAGGTGCTGCTGGACGACCGCAAGGCCAGCCCCGGCGTGAAGTTCGCCGACGCCGAGCTGATCGGCGTGCCCACGATCCTCGTCGTCGGCCGCGGCCTGGCCAACGGCCTGGTCGAGGTCAAGGACCGCCGCTCCGGCGAGCGCGTCGAGGTGGCCGTGGACGACGCCGTGAGCCACCTCGTCGAGGTCGTGCGGGGCCAGGGCGCCTGAGCGGCTAGGGGAGGACGGCCGCCAGCACGGCGTCCGTGTCGGACAGGTCGGCGAGCACCACGTGCGCGCCGGCCTCCCGCAGCTCCTCCGCGCTGCTGCGGCCCGTCGCCACCCCGACGGCGACGGCGCCGTGGCGCAGCGCGGCGTCCACGTCGTGCGGGGTGTCGCCGACGACCACGGCGCGGAACTCGCGGCCGTGCTTGGCCGACGCCAGCCGCACCGCCTCCAGCACCAGCTCGGGCCGGTGCTCGGACAGCGTGCCGTAGCCGCCGATGTCGAAGTCGAGGTGCTCGTCCAGGCCGAACGGGGCGAGCTTGAACCGGGCGACCTCCACCAGGTTGCCGGTCACCAGGGTCTGCACGACGTCGTCGCGCCCGGCCAGCGCCCGCACCACCTCCAGCGCGCCGGGCAGGGCCCGCCCGCGCTCGGTCAGCAGCGCGTGCTGCCGCCGCGCCGCGTCGATCAGCTCGTCGTGCAGCCGGGCGATCAGCTCCTCGGTGGCGTCCAGCTCGTGCAGCGCCAGCAGCTCCAGCGTGATGGCGCGCTCGGTGCGCCCGGCGAAGTCCGGCTCGCGCACCATGTCCAGGCCGGCCGCCGCGCGCAGCGCCGTCCGGTACCAGTCGACGCCGAGCCCGCCCGCGTCGACCAGGGTGCGGTCGATGTCCCACAGCACCAGGGTGTTCACGACAGCTCCACACTCCCCAGGATGCGTTCCACGTCGTCCTCCGACGGTCCTTCGGCCGCGTGCGGGCCGCCCTCGGCGACGTTGAGGGCGAACACCGCCACCTCGTCGCCGTCGCGCACCGCCACCGCCGTGATCGTCGCCCTCGGCGCGTAGCAGGCGTTGGCGGACTTCGGCGTGACGCCGACGCTCACCACGACCCGGTCGCCGTCGCCCGCGACCCGCGGTTCGCCGACCTCGGGCGGTGCGCCGTCCGCGCTGTAGCCGCTCGTCGCGAGCCGCCGCACCAGCTCGGTGCCGACCTGTTCCGGGTCGTCGTCGACGACCGACCCGGCCACCGCCTGGGCCTGGATCATGGAGCGGCCCCGGCACTCGAACGGCCGTGACACGTACGACGAGCCGAGCGCGATCCGCCCCGACGACCCGCCGCCCCGCGACTCCCACCCGGGCGGCAGCTCGTAGGCGAGGCCGGACCGGGAGTCCTCCACCACCTGCCACGCCGGGGCCGCCGGGGACGACGGCGACGGCGGCGGGGCGGCGGGCTCGTCGCCGGTGCCCGCCACGACCAGCGCCACCGCGCCGCCCACCGCGAGCGCGCCGACGACCCCGAGCGCCACCCACAGCGGCGCCCGGTTCGGCTTCCGCGGGGCCGGCGGCTGCTGGTAGACCCCGAAACCGGTGTAGCTCACCGCTCCAGCGGCTTCACGGAGTCGACCATGGCCTGGAGGTCGGCCTCGGTGGGCGGCTTCGGCTCGGCGGGGCCGCCCTCCAGGTCGCCGTTGGCCATGAACACGTGGAAACCGGGGTCGCCCTTGAGCACGAGGACCTTCACCACGCCCTTGGTGGCCAGGCACTCGTTGCCGGACGTGGTGATGGTCGCGTCGACCTGCACGCCCTCGATCACGACGTCGCCGGTGAGCTTCACCGGCTTGGGCTCGCCGAGCTTCACGTCGAACCGCGGGGCCGAGTTGTAGAACTGGGTGCCGAGCTTCTGCGCGAAGTCCCCGGCCACCGCCGCCAGGTCGCCGGCGGGCACGACCACGCCGCCCGCCCCGCCGCGGGTGAAGCCGTTGCCCTTGCAGTCGTAGGCGCCGGTCAGCGTGAGGCCGGTGAGCTTCACGTCCGCCATGCCCTCGACGTTCGCCGAGCCCCCCGCCGGGGACCAGCCCTTGGGCACGTCGTAGCTGTAGGACAGGGCGGGCACCGGCAGGCAGTTCCAGTCCGGTTTCGCCGCCTCGCAGGACGGCCCGGCCTCGGTGGACCTCGTGGTGCTGGGCGCGGTCGTGGTCGTGGTCGTCGGGCCGGGGGAGCCGCTCGACGCCTGCGCGGCCGGGGTGGACCCGGACCTGGTCAGGAAGTACGTCGTCAGCCCGCCGCCGACGAGCACCAGCACGACCGCCCCGACGGCGATCCACAGCCTCGTCCTGTCCTTGCGCGGCGGCGGCTCGTCCCCGCCGGAGAACACGCCGAGCCCGCCGTAGGACCCGAACCCCTGCTGCGGGTACTGCCCGCCGTACCCCGGCTGCTGCCCGTAGCCCGGCTGCCCGCCGTACTCCGGCTGCTGCCCGTAGCCCGGCTGCTGCCCGTACTCCGGTTGCTGCCCGTAGCCCGGCTGCTGCCCGTACTCCGGTTGCTGCCCGTAGCCCGGCTGCTGCCCGTACTCCGGCGGCGGCCCGTAGCCCTGCTGCCCCTGCTGCGGATACCCGCCCTGCGGCTGCGGGCGGGCCCAGTCACCCTGGTCGCCCTGGTTGGACTGGCCGCCCCAGCCGGTCTGCCCGTCACCTGGGTAAGTCACCGGTGAACCGTACCCCGAGGTCGCGCCTAGCCCGGGAGGAAGCTCAGCCGGACCTTGCGCACGGGGTTGTCGACGTTGGTGTCCACCAGGCACACCGACTGCCACGTGCCGAGCGCGAGCACACCGCCCAGCACCGGGATCGTCGCGTACGGCGGCACCAGGGCGGGCAGCACGTGGTCGCGGCCGTGGCCGGGCGTCCCGTGCCGGTGCCGCCACCGCCCGTCGGCGGGCAGCAGGTCCTTCAGCGCGGCCAGCAGGTCGTCGTCGCTGCCCGCCCCGGTCTCCAGCACGGCGAGGCCCGCCGTGGCGTGCGGCACCCACACGTGCAGGAGCCCGTCGCCCCCCACGTCGGCCAGGAACTCCTCGCACGCCCGCGTGAGGTCGTGCACGACCTCGTCCGACCCGGTGCGGATCTCGATCTCCTCGCTGCGCATGACCCACACCCTGCCCAAAAATCGCCTGCCGCGCCCGCGGGCCGTCGGGCAGGATCACCGGTGTGATCCACACCGCGATCGTCACGGGCGCCAACCAGGGCATCGGCGCGGCCACGGCCAAGGCCCTCGCGGCGCGGGGGGTGAACGTCCTCGTCACGTTCCTGCGCTTCGCCCCGGCGCCGGACCCGAGCACCCCGCCCGAGTACTTCACCGCCCGCGAGTCGAACGCCGACCACGTCGTGGCCGCCATCGCCGAGGCGGGCGGCAGGGCCCACGCCGTCGAGGCCGACCTCGCCGACCCGCTGACGCCCGCCCGCCTGTTCGACGTGGCCGAGCACGTCTTCGGCCCGGTGGACGTCCTGGTCAACAACGCCTCCAGCTGGGTGCAGGACACGTTCCTGGCCGCCGAGACCGACCGGTTCGGCCGGGTGCTGCGCGCCGTCACGCCCCAGGCGTTCGACGCGCAGTTCGCCGTGGACGCCCGCGCGGGCGCGCTGATGATCGCCGAGTTCGCCCGCCGGCACATCGCGCGCGGCGGCAACTGGGGCCGCATCGTCGGCCTCACCTCGGGCGGTCCCCTCGGGTTCCCCAGCGAGGTGACCTACGGCGCGGCGAAGGCGGCGCTCGACAACTACGCCATGTCCGCCGCCGCCGAGCTGTGGCCGCACGGCGTCACGTCCAACGTCGTGAAGCCCGGTGTCACCGACACCGGCTGGGTCAACGACGCGGTCCGCGCCCAGCACGACGTCTCCCAGCCGGAGGACGTCGCGAAGGTCGTCGCCTTCCTCTGCTCGGACGAGGCCGCGGCAGTGACGAAGAACGTGATCAGCCTGCACTGATCCTGCCCTACCCGCCGGTAACATCAGGTCCGTGAAGGCATCTCACCTCCGTCGGGGCATGAACCTGTGGCCGCCGTTCCTCTTCGCCGGCATCCGCGTCGTGGAGCTGTCCGACGACTACCGCCGCGCCAAGGTCCGCCTGCGCATGCACCGGTGGAACCGCAACTACGTGGGCACCCACTTCGGCGGCTCGCTGTTCGCCATGACCGACCCGTTCTGGATGCTGCTCGTCCTGCACCACCTCGGCCGCGAGCACGTCGTCTGGGACAAGGCGGGCGAGATCGAGTTCGTCGCGCCGGGCCGGGGCACCGTCACCGCCGAGTTCCACCTCACCGACGAGCGCCTCGACGAGATCCGCGCGCTGACCCGCGACGGCGACAAGGCCCTCGTCTGGTTCGAGAACACGGTCACCGACGAGGCCGGCGCCGTGGTCGCCCGCGTCCGCAAGCAGGTCTACGCCCGCCGCAAGCGCCCCCGGAAGTCGGTGGACACCGACGCCCCGCAGGCCGTCTGATGACCGCGTGCGCGACGCCTTCGGAACGACCTTCGACGTCCCCCTCGGCTACCTGAACACGGCCGCGGTCGGTGTGCCGCCCACGCCGACCGCGGCCGCCGTCGCCGACGCCGTCCACCGCTGGTCCACCGGCCTGGACACCGGCAGCACCGCAGACCCCCACGTCACCGCCGCCCGCGAGGCGTTCGGCCGCCTGGTCGGCGTCCCCCGCGACCGCGTCGCGTCCGGCGCCTCGGTGTCCCAGCTGGTCGCCCTGGTCGCCGCGAGCGTCCCGCCCACCACCTCGGTCCTCGTCGCGAAGGGCGACTTCACCAGCCTCACCTTCCCCTTCGCGGCCCGCGGCCTGCGGATCACCGAAGCGGACCTCGACGACCTCCCCGCCGAGGCGCCGCGCCACGACCTCGTCGCGGTGAGCGTCGTCCAGTCCGCCGACGGCCGGGCGGTGGACCTCGCGGCCCTCCGCGCCACCGGCGTCCCCGTCCTGCTGGACGCCACCCAGGCGGTCGGCTGGACCCCGCTGGACCTGGGCTGGGCCGACTGGGTGGTGGCCGCCGGCTACAAGTTCCTGCTGTCCCCGAGGGGCTGCGCCTGGCTGGCCTGCTCGCCGGGCGCGCTGGCCCGCACCGTCCCCGCCGCCGCCAACTGGTACGCGGGCGACGACCCCTGGACCTCCGTCTACGGCCTGCCCCTGCGCCTGGCCCCCGATGCCCGCCGCCTGGACCTCTCCCCGGTCTGGCTGGCCCAGTTCGGCGCCGCCCGGTCCCTGCCCTACCTGGCCGGCCTGGACCTCGCGGAGGTCCGCGACCACGCCGTCGCCCTGGCGAACTCCCTGCTCACCGCCCTGGACCTGCCCCCGGCGAGCACGCCCATCGTCTCCCTCGACCTCCCCGGCGCGAGCGGGCGACTGGCCGCCGCCGGCATCCGCTCCAGCCTCCGGGCGGGCCGGGTCCGCCTCGCGTTCCACCTCTACAACACGGCCGAGGACGTCGACGCGGTGCTCGAAGCGCTCCGCTGACGGCCTTCCGTTACCGTGGGTCTTTGTGTCGGTTCCTCCCGAATCACCCGAAGAGGTGACGCAGCGGATTTCCCCGATCCGCCCCTCGGACACCGCCCCCCTGTGGCGGCCGTCCGAGATCGGGCAGCTGGACTCCCTGCTGACCACACCCGCGCCACCGCCGCCGCCACCACCGCGGCCCTCCCGCCGCGGCCTGCTCGTGAAGGCCGCCGGCCTGCTCGGCGTGGCCGTGGTGTCCGGCCTGGTGTGGCTGCTGGTCATGCCCGACGACACACCCACCGGCACGCCCGCCCCCACGTCCGCGCCGGCGGGGGAGTTCACCTTCGCCACCTCCGCGCAGGTCCCCGAACCGCTCAAGGACAGCGACTGCGCGTCGCACGCCTACGGCGAGACCAGGGCGTTCCTGACCGCCACCCCGTGCCTGCAGCTGACCCGCGGCCTGTACACGACGAAGACCCCCGACGGGGTGACGGTCTACACGTCGGTGTCGGTCGTGCGGATGAAGACCGCCGAGGACGCCACCAAGCTCAAGGACCTGACCAGCCGCGACGGCACCGGCAACGTCAACGACCTGGTCAAGGACGGCGCCGTGAAGGTCGAGGGCCTGACCACCCTGGGCAACGGCGGCTTCGCGGCCCAGCTCAAGGACCGGGACCTGGTCATCATCGAGTCGGACTCGCTCAAGCACGGCGCCAACGAGGCCGAGCACAACCGACTGATGAAGAAGATCAGCTTCGACGCCATGCGCCTCGCCGACGACCTCATCACCTGACCCCCGGCTGACCGCCGGCTGACCTCCGGGGACCGGTGGTCAGCCGACCCCGGCGCCCGGCATCGCGATCGACGACGGCGCGACCCCGGCGACCTTGCGCCACCGGGTGGCCCGCACCGCCGACGTGGTCAACGCGTCCAGCGCCGACCGCCGCAGCTCGCCGTCGTCGGTCCGCTCCAGCACCCCGCGCCACGCCACGCACGCGTCCGTCTCCACCGCGATCAGCGCCGCCACGGCCGCCGCCGCGCTGTCCACCGGCTGGGGCGGCAGGTACGCCGCCGCGGGCGGCCGGGGCGTCGCCGCCCGGTCCCGCAACCACCGCTCGGTGGTGTCCCGCCGCGCCCGGTGCGCGTCGGCCCCCTCCGCCACGGCCGCCGCCTGCTGGTCGATGAACGCGCTGACCAGCCCGTACGTCCACACGGCCGCGTGCTCGGCCCCCAACGCGTCCTGCACCGCGTCGACGCTCACGACAACGCTCACGACAGCGCCTCCACCAAGCTCGCGCACCCGGCCGCCACCGAGGCGACCAACCCCACCCGGTGCGACCCCACCGTCACCGCCAGGTCGCCCGCCTGCTTCTGCGCCGCCCGCAGCGATGTCACCAACGTCTCCCTGGTCCCACCCGCGAGCGCCGCCACCGAGGGCGGCGGCGAGGACGGCGTCGTGGACCCCGGCACCCGGGGCGTCGCCCGCTCGACCTCCGCGCGCAACCGGTCGGCGTGCTCGGCCCGCGCCGCGGCCGTCTCCGCCGCGCCGACCGCCGCGGCCAGGGCGGCGTCCGCCAGCGCGGCCTCCACCAGCCCCTCCAGCACGTCCGGGGGCGGAGGGGGAGGGGGCTCGGGGGTGCAGGCGACCACCAGCGGCGCCGCGACCGCCGCCAGCAGCACCCCCCGCCTGCTGAACGCCGTTTCACCGATCACGGGTTCCGATCCTGCCAGAGCCGGGAGGGGCGCCGAGCCACCCGGCCACCCGCCCGTGGGACGTGCGCCCCCGCCGGGACCAGATAGTCTGGGCGACCACGGCCGGCGAGTGCAGCGTCGACCGGGGCAGTCATGCCCTCCGCCCTTGCCCCTGCACACGCGAATACGAGGAGTCACCACGTGTCCAGCCCGCCGCGCGGAGAACTCGCCGCGCAGCTAACCCCCGTCGTGCGGGAGGCGGTCGAGGCCATCGGCTTCGACCTCGAACTGCTCGACGTGAACCAGGCTGGGCGTCGCAGGCTGGTGAAGGTGGTCGTCGACGGCGACGAGGGGATCGGGCTGGACGAGGTGGCCCAGGCGAGCCGCGCCGTGTCCGCCGCCCTCGACGCGAACGAGCACCTCATCGCCGGCCCGTACACGCTTGAGGTCACCTCGCCGGGCGCCGACCGCCCGCTGACCAGGCCGCGCCACTGGAAGCGCAACCGCTTGCGCCTGGTGAAGGTCAAGCAACCCGACCAGGTCGAGTGGTTCGGCCGGGTCGGCGACGCGGACGACACCGGGGTCGTGCTGCTGGTCAAGGGCGAGCTGCGCCGCGTCGAGTACTCGACGATCGAGCGCGCCGCCGTGGAAGTGGAGTTCAAGCAACCGCCCGTCGAGGAGCTCGCGCTCCTGGAGGGCAAGCACCTGAAGGAGGAGTCGGAGTGAACGTCGACATCGCCGCTCTCAGGGCGATCGAACGGGACAAGGACATCCCCTTCGACACGGTCCTGGAAGCCATCGAGACCGCCCTGCTCACCGCCTACAAGCACACCGACGGCCACCACTCGCACTCGCGCGTCGAGATCGACCGCAAGAACGGCGTGGTCCGCGTGCTCGCCCAGGAGCTCAACCCGGACGGCTCGGTGGCCGAGGAGTGGGACGACACCCCCGAGGGGTTCGGCCGCATCGCCGCCACCACCGCCCGCCAGGTGATCCTCCAGCGCCTGCGCGACGCCGAGCACGAGCGCACCTTCGGCGAGTTCTCCGCCAAGGAGGGCGAGATCATCGGCGGCGTCGTGCAGCGCGACGCCCGCGCGAACGCCCGCGGCATGGTGGTCGTCCAGGTCGGCGACACCGAGGGCGTGCTGCCCCCGGCCGAGCAGGTGCCCGGGGAGTCCTACGAGCACGGCTCGCGGCTCAAGTGCTACGTCGTGGGCGTGTCCCGCGGCCAGCGCGGCCCGCAGATCACCCTCTCCCGCACCCACCCGAACCTCGTGCGCAGGCTCTTCGCGCTGGAGGTCCCGGAGATCGCGGACGGCACCGTGGAGATCCCCGCGGTGGCACGTGAGGCAGGTCACCGTTCGAAGATCGCGGTCCGCTCCACGGTCTCCGGCGTGAACGCCAAGGGCGCCTGCATCGGCCCGATGGGCGCCCGTGTGCGCAACGTCATGAGCGAGCTCGCGGGCGAGAAAATCGATATCATCGACCACTCGGACGACCCCGCCACGTTCGTCGGGAATGCCCTGTCGCCTGCGAAGGTTGTCTCCGTCAGGGTGCTCGACGAACGCGCCAAGACGGCGCGGGTCGTCGTGCCGGACTTCCAGCTCTCCCTCGCCATCGGCAAGGAGGGCCAGAACGCCCGGCTGGCCGCCCGGCTGACCGGTTGGCGCATCGACATCCGCTCCGACGCGGAGCCCGGAGGCGCTGCTCCGGCGGGTGCGGCGACGTCCGGTTCGGCTGAATAGGCATTAGGGGATAGACTTCTCAGTGGTTCAACGTCGGGGATCGGTTTCCACGCACGACGACCTCATGCCGAACGGCGGTTCAACGCCCTACGGCCCGGTCCGCACGTGCATAGGGTGCCGCTCCCGGGCGTTGCCCTCCGAGCTGCTGCGCGTGGTGGTCGTGGACGGGACGGTTGTCCCGGACACGCGCCGACGGTTGCCGGGGCGGGGAGCATGGCTGCACCCCGATCCGGACTGCCTCCGCAACGCGGAGAAGCGACGGGCGTTCCCCAGGGCCTTCCGGGTCCAGGGTCCGCTCGACGTCGAAGGCTTGCGGGAACACTTCGAGCAGCACCGCCAGGAGGTCGCGGGATCGCCCCGTGACCAGCAGGAAGCAAGGAAGCAGGTCGACCCGTCATGAGTCAGCCGTGAAGCTGAAGACATGAACGCGCGACGATAAGACGAGGTCGACGGGACTGCCGCCGGCCTCCCTCACAGAGGAGTGCAGTGGCAGGCAAGGCCCGCGTGCACGAGCTCGCCAAAGAGCTCGGTGTCACGAGTAAAGAACTGCTGACCAAGCTCGCCGACCAGGGCGAGTACGTGAAGTCCGCGTCCAGCACCGTCGAGGCCCCCGTGGCCCGGCGACTGCGCGACGCCTACGCCAAGAACGACTCCAAGCCGAAGTCGTCCGGCGCCCGTCCGGCACCGCCGAAGCCGCAGGTCCCCGCGACCAACGGCGGCGGCGACGCCCCGCGCCCCGGCGTGCCCGCCGGCAAGCCCGGCCCGCGCCCCGTGCCCGGTCCGAAGCCGATGGCC
>NZ_JBPKJK010000106.1:0-31582 GCF_051756985.1 Saccharothrix sabaoui | reverse complement strand
GCGCCGGGCGGCCCCGGTGTAGCGGCCGGCCGGTCGGGGCAGGCCGTAGTGCTCGCGCAGCGTGCGGCCGGTGTACTCGGTGCGGAAGAGGCCGCGGGCGCGCAGGAGGGGCACCACGTGGTCGACGAAGTCCTCCAGGCCGGACGGCAGCAGGGGCGCCATGACGTTGAAGCCGTCCGCCGCGCCGGTGGTGAACCACAGCTCGACGTGGTCGGCCACCTGCTCGGGGGTGCCGACCACGACCTGGTGCCCCCGTCCGCCGCCGAGCCGGCCCAGCAGCTGGCGCAGGGTCAGCCGCTCCCGCTCGGCCAGGTCGCGGACCAGCTCGAACCGGCTCTTGGCCCCGTTGACGTGGCTGACCGGCGGGAACGGGGGCAGGCGCTGGTCGAGGGGGTGGTCGGTCAGGTCCACGCCGATCAGCTCGGTGAGCTGCCGCACCGCGCGGGTGGGGATGATCAGGGCGTCCAGCTCGTCGGCCAGCGCCCGCGCCTCCGCCTCGGTGCCGCCGAGCACCGGGACGATGCCGGGCAGCACCTTGACCTGGTCGGCGGACCGCCCGGCGGCCGTCACGCGGCGCTTGAGGTCGCCGTAGAACGCGGTCGCGTCGCCGTGGGTCTGGTGGGCGGTGAACACGGCCTCCGCCCACGCCGCCGCGAACGCCCTGCCGTCCTCGCTGGACCCGGCCTGCACCAGCAGCGGGCGGCCCTGCGGGCTGCGCACGGCGTTGAGCGGGCCGCGCACCGAGAAGAACCGCCCCCGGTGGTTGACCTCGTGCACCTTGGTCTCGTCGGCGAACACGCCGGACGCCTGGTCCCGGACGAGCGCGTCGTCCTCCCACGAGTCCCACAGGGCGGTGGTGACCTCCAGGAACTCGTCGGCGCGCCGGTAGCGCTCGGCGTGCTCGGTGTTGACGTCGCGGTTGAAGTTCTGCGCCGCCCGGTCGCCCGCGGTGGTCACCACGTTCCACCCGGCCCGGCCGCCGCTGATGTGGTCGAGCGAGGAGAACAGCCTGGCCAGGTTGTAGGGCTCGCTGAACCCGGTGGACGCGGTCGCGATCAGCCCGATGCGCTCGGTGACCTGGGCGAGCGCGGTGAGCAGCGTGATCGGCTCGAACCGGTTGGCGGCGGTGTGCCGGACGTCGCCCCAGACCTGCACGCCGTCGGCGAGGAACACCGAGTCGAACGCGCCGCGCTCCGCGGTGCGGGCCAGGTGCTGGAAGTGGGCCACGTCGTCGAGCGCGCCCGGGTCGGTGCGCGGGTGCCGCCAGGCCGCCTCGTGGTGGCCGACGCCCATGAGGAACGCGTTGAGGTGGAGCGTGCGTGCGGACAACTCAGACTCCCGGTCGGGTGGGGTTGCGGGTGTTCAGGGGGTCGGCGTAGAGCGCGTCGAGCTGCACGGCGCCCGCCGCCACGCCCAGCACGTCCTCGCCGAAGCTGCTGGCCAGCACGGCCGCGGTCGACGGGCACGCCCGCGACGTCGCGGCCACCTCGGCGCGCAGCGCGGCGGCGCACTCGGGCAGGTGGATCACGCCCAGCTCGGTGACCACGAGCACGTCCGGGTTGACGATGTCGAACAGCAGCGCGGCGGCGCGGCCGGCCAGCCTGGCGCGCTCGACCAGCAGCGCGGTGGCCGCCGCGCCACCGCGCACGGCGGCGGCGACCAGGTCGGCGATGGACGGCCGGTCGACCACGCCCGCGCGGTGCGCCCGCCGCGCCCAGGCGCGGTCGGACACGGTGGCCTCCAGGCAGCCCCGACGGCCGCACGGGCAGCGGATCGCCGGGTCGCCCAGGGCCAGGTGGGCGACGTCGCCGGCCGCCGAGCGGGCCCCGCGGTGGGCGGTGCCGCCGGTGACGATCGCCGCGTCCACCACGTTGCCGACGAAGAGGTGGACCAGGGACTCCCGGCGGCCGGCGGCCCCGAAGAGCTGCTCGGCCTGCGCCAGCGCCCGGGCGTGGCTGTCGACCAGCACCGGCAGCCCGGTGCGGGCGGTGAGCAGGTCGCGCACGGGGACGTCGCGCCAGCCGAGGGAGGCGTGCTCGACCAGCACGCCCCGCGCGGTGTCGACCCAGCCGCCCGCGGCGACGCCCAGGCCGAGCGGGACGTGCCCGGGCAGCCGTTCGGCGTGCAGCCGCACCAGGCGGTCGGCGGCGGCGGTCAGCACCCGCTCCGGGTCGTCCGGGTCGCGGTGCGGCACGCGCAGCCGGGCCCGGACCCGCCCGCGCAGGTCGAGCAGCGCGAGCGTGCAGTGGTCGTGCGCGACGTGCAGCCCGGCCACCACGTGCCGGCCGGTCTCGATGTCCACCGGGACGTGCGGGCGGCCGATGCCCCGGTCGCGCACCGGCCAGGTCACCTCGGTGAGCAGGCCCCGGTCGGCGAGCGCCGCGCAGGTGCGGGTCACCGCGGCGGGGCTGAGGCCGGTCAGCCGGGCGATGGTGCTGCGGGCGACGGGACCGTGCCGCAGCACCGCGCCCAGCAGCGTCGAGGCGGTCGGGCCGCGCCGGTGCCCGGTGGTGGCGGTGCTCACGAGGTCAGCGGCGGGCCGGACGGCGACAGCGCGGGCCCGATGGCCCTCGCCGCGCCCGGTGTGCGGCCGCGACCCCACCCGATGTCGCGGCGGTAGCTGCCGAGCAGGCCGGTCCGCCGCAGGTGCTCCTCGTCGTGCTCGGGCGACCCCGCGGGCAGCGGGTGCGTGTGCGGGGCGACGAACAGCGCGTCGGTCGGGCAGTTCGCCTCGCACTGGAAGCAGGTCTGGCAGTCCTGCTGCCTGCTGACCACCGGCACCCCGTCCGGTCCTCGGTCGAACACGTCGGTGGGGCAGACCACGACGCACTTGTCGCAGGCGACGCACCGCGCGGCGGACACGAGTTCGATCACACCGCCACCTCCTCCGGTCGGGCCCACACCCGGTCCAGGCCGCCGGAGGTGATCCGGTGCTGCTGGGCGGGGTCGAGGTCGGGGAAGTCGAGCCGCTTGGCCATGCCCCGGCTCTCGCCGCGGGCGAGCGCGGAGGTGTACATCCACCTCGCGTGCGCGACCATCGCCGCGGCCCGGCGGGCGCGCACCGCGTCGGCGCCCTCGGCGCGCAGGCCCGAGCGGATCGCGTCCCAGGTGCCGTCGAGCACCCCCAGCGCGGTCCGCAGCACGTCACCGCGCCGCAGGTAGTTCTTGTCGTACGGCAGCACCTCGGCCTGCACGGCGGCGACCACCTCGGCGGCGGACACGGACGTCGTCGTGCCGGTGGGGCGCAGTCCCGCGCCGCCCGCGGGGGTCGTGCGGCGGCGGGTGGCGGCGGGGCCGAGCGCGCGGGCGGACCGGGCGGCGGCGCGGCCGGCCCAGGAGCCGGAGGAGATCGCCCACGCCGCGTTGTGGCTGCCGCCGCCGGTGAACCCGCCGCAGATCAGCTCGCGGGTGGCCGCGTCGCCCGCCGCGTAGAGGCCGGGCACGGTGGTGGCGCAGCCGTCGTCGGCGATCCGGATGCCGCCGGTGCCGCGCACCGTGCCCTCGGCCAGCAGGGTGACCTCGAACGGCTGGGTGAACGGGTCGATGCCCAGCCGGTCGAAGGTGAGGAAGAAGTTGGGCTGCGCGAGCCGCATCGCGGCGCGGGCGGCCTCGTCGGCGCGGTCGAGCGTGCAGAACACCTTCTCGGACAACAGGGTCCGCGCGATCACCGACCTCCCCCGTTGGCTGCCCGCGCCGTCGAGCACCCGCCCGTCGGCGTGGTGGAACGTGGCGTAGTCGTAGAACGCGGTCTTGGTGACGGAGGTCTGCGCGGGGGCGATGCCGTAGGCGTTGGAGAACTCCATCCCGGACAGCTCCGCGCCCACCTCGGCGGCGAACAGGGCGCCGTCGCCGGTGTTGACGTCGCACCCGAGCGCCTTGCTCAGGAACGCGCAGCCGCCGGTGGCGAGGACCACCGCGCCCGAGCGGACCAGGAACGACCGGCCGGCCTGCCGCTGGTGGCCCCGCGCGGCGGCCACCGCGCCGTCGTCGGCGGTGAGCAGCTCGGTGACCGGGCTGTGGTCGAGGACGGTGACGCCCGCGCGGCGCACCCGGACCCGTTGGCGGCGCATGTACTCCGGCCCCTGGAGGCCGGTGCGCAGCTGCCGCCCGTCCGGGCCGACCGGGAACGGGTAGCGGCCGACCTCGGCCAGTTCGTTCACCCGTTCGTAGGTCTCGTCGAGCACCCTGGCCATCCAGCGCCGGTCGGCCAGGTAGCCGCCCAGCGCCTCGCGGCTCGCCATGGCCGCCTCGCGGGCCGCCGGCTCCGGCGGCACGTACCACACGCCGGTGCCGCCGGACGCGGTCGCGCCGCTGGTGCCGCAGTGGCCCTTGTCGGCCAGCACCACCGACGCACCCTCCTCGACGGCCTTCAACGCGGCCCAGGTGGCGGCCGGGCCGCCGCCCACGACCAGCACGTCGGTGGTCAGTTCGAGCGTCACGGGAGTCTCCTTCCGGGCAGGGGGCTCAGGCCCCGACGGGGACGCGCCAGGACGTGAACCTGCGTTCCAGGGCGACCAGGAGCTGGTTGAACACGACGCCGATGGCGGAGATCGTGATGATGCCCGCGTACATCTGGGGAATGGCGAAGTTGAACTGCGAGGCGTTGATCAGGTAGCCGAGGCCGGCCTTGGCGCCCACCATCTCGGCGGCCACCAGCACGAGGATCGACACCGCGCCCGCCAGCCGCACGCCGGTGAACACGGTCGGCACGGCGGCGGGCAGGATGACCTTCTGGAACAGCCGGAACCCCGACAGGTCGACGGACCTGGCCAGCCGCAGCAGGGTCGGGTCGACGCCGCGCACCGCGCTGATGGTGTTGAGCAGGACCGGCCAGGTGCAGGCGTAGAAGACGATGGCGATCTTCGACGTCTCGCCGATGCCGAGCAGCAGCACGAACACCGGCAGCAGCGCGAGCGCGGCGGTGTTGCGGAAGACCTCCAGCAGCGGCCCGAGCAGGTTCGCCACCGGTTTGTACCAGCCGATGACCAGGCCGAGCGGGACGGCGACCGCCACCGCGAGGCCGAAGCCGGACAGCGACCGGGCGAGGCTGGCGCGCGTGTTGTCCAGCAGCTGCCCGTTGAGGACGAGGTCCCACCACGCGCCGAGCACGGTGGAGAACGGCGGCAGGAAGGTGGCGTCCACCAGGCCGAGCCGGGGCGCGGCCTCCCAGGTCGCCAGCAGCAGCGCGATGGCCGCCACCTTGCCGGACGCCGTGAGCAGCGCCCGGGCGACCCTCCGCGCGGTCGGGACGCGCCGCGGTCGCCGGTCGGTCGCCGGGTCCCGCCCCGCCGCCGGTCGTGCCTCCAGGATCGCGGTCATCGCACCGCCACCTCCTTCTCCTGTTGCTGTGCCCGGGACACCTCGTCGTGCAGCAGGTCCCAGATCCGGTGCCGGTAGCGGGCGAACTCGACGCTGGAGCGCGGGTCGTCCTGCCCGGTGCGGTCGCCCAGGTCGATCGGGACGACCTCCTTGACGCGGCCGGGCCGCGAGGTCAGCACGGCGACCCGCCGGCCGAGGTACACGGCCTCGTCGATGGCGTGCGTGATGAACACGACGGTCTTGCCGGTGCGCCGCCAGATGCGCAGCAGCTCGTCCTGGAGCGACTCGCGGGTCTGCGCGTCGAGCGCGGCGAACGGCTCGTCCATCAGCAGCACGGTCGGGTCGTAGGCGAGGCTGCGGGCGATCGCGACCCGCTGCCGCATCCCGCCGGACAGCTGGTGCGGGTGCCGGTCCTCGAAACCGCCGAGCCCCACCAGGTCGAGGAACTCGCGGGCCCGCGCCGCGCGCTGCCGGCGCGGCACCCCGGCCGCCTCCAGGCCGAACTCGACGTTGCCCTGCGCGGTGCGCCACGGCAGCAGCGCGTACTGCTGGAAGACGACGCCGCGGTCGAGGCCGGGGCCGGTGATGGGCCGGCCGTCGAGCAGGACCTCGCCCTCGCTCGGCTCGGTCAGCCCGCCGAGCAGGTCGAGCAGGGTGGACTTGCCGCAGCCGCTGGGGCCGACGAGGACCAGGAACTCGCCGGGCCGCACGTCGAGGTCGATGTCCTGCACGGCGGTGAACGCGGTCCGCTGCCCGGTCGCCGGGTCCTTGACCGGGAACCGCTTGGTGACGCCGCGGAAGCTGATGCGGGCGCTCACGCGGCGAGCCCGTTGAACTCGTTGGTGTAGAGGGCGGAGAGCGTCACCTGGTCCTTGGTGATCTCACCGCGCTCGGCGAGCCAGTCGACCCAGATGGCCAGCTCCTCGTCCACGATCCGGCCGCCCTCGTGGGCGACGCCGGTGGACCGCCAGTACCCGAGGGCGGCCGGGTCCTCGTTGCGGCCGCGCCCGGTGAGGACGGCGACCTTGCGCGCCACCACCTCGTCGCGCGGCGTCGTGCGGCTCCACTCGATGGCGCGGGCCACGCCGGTGACGAAGGTGCGGACGGTCTCCGGGTTCTGCGCGATGAACTTCTCGGTGAACACGTACGTGCCCGCGGTGAACGCGCCGAGCAGGTCGAAGTCGGAGAACAGCTTGCGGAGGCCGCCCTTCTCCAGCGCCTTGTCGCGCAGGATGCCGCCGAGCACGCCGACGTCGAGCTGCCCCTGGCGCAGGGACTGCTCGATGTTCACCGGCGGCACCGCGATCGGCTCGACGCCCTTGGCCTCCTCCGGGGACACGCCGTTGCGCTTGAGGTAGATGCCGAGCATGGCCTCGTGGTGCGCGCCGAGGGTGTTCATGCCGACCTTCTTGCCGACCAGGTCGCGGGCCGTTGTGATCGGGCTGTCCTCGGGGACGTAGAAGCCGCTGTAGGCGGCCTCGTCCGCGCCGTAGTAGCCGATCACCGACCTGATGGGCGCGCCCGCGGCCTTGAGCTTGACCACCGCGCCGTTGAAGGCGCCGCCGAAGTCGACCTGGCCGGTGGCGGCGGACTGGATGTCCTGCGGGCCGCTGGTGGTGTTGCCGACCCACTCCAGCCGCACGTCGCCGAGGTAGCCGAGGTCGGCGGCCAGCTCGGGCAGCGACACGTCGCCGGCCCAGCCCTGGTAGCGGAGCACCTTCGTGCCGGCGCCGCCCGCGCCGTCGGCGGTGGAGCAGCCGACCGCGGCCGCCGTCAGGCCGAGGAAGGTGAGGCCGAGGAAGTTCCGTCGCGTGGTGGTCACGGCGAGTCCTTTGCTGGAAAAAATGGGCAGGCCGAAATATCGATGCCCGAGGGATCGGGCATGTCGGACCCGGAGGGAATGTGAGGACGGGTTCAGCGGGCTTGACTCACGGAGCGAGCGTCACACCCGTGTCCGCCCCGGTCAACGGCCTCGGACACCGTCCCACATCATGGGGCGGAGGTCTCGCGGGACTGGACAGCGAACACTTTCTTCCGCACTGCAAAAAAAGTCGCCGTCGAGTTCCGGGCCGTTCCCGGTGTCAATCGCGTCCGCGTGCTGGGAAGACTTATTTTCCGGCCGCGCACTGTTGTGCGGCCGGGCCGGCGCTGCCCAGGGTGGGACCGGAACCGCTTCCCCGCGAGAGGACGACCGACGATGACCGCACAGCTCTCCGGCACCACCACCGTTCACAAACTGGGCGCGGACGTCGGCGCGCGGGTCGACGGCGTCCGGCTCGGCGGCGACCTGCCCGAGCACGTCGTCGCCACCGTCCGGGAGGCCCTGCTGGCGAACAAGGTGGTGTTCTTCCGCGACCAGCACCACCTCGACGACGCGGGCCAGCTCGCGTTCGCCCGGCTGCTCGGCGAGCCGACCCTGGCGCACCCCACGGTCAGGGGTCGCGAGCACGCCAACGTGCTGCCGATCGACTCCGAGCAGGGCAAGGCCAACAGCTGGCACACCGACGTCACGTTCGTGGACCGGGTGCCGGCGATCAGCGTCCTGCGCGCCGTCGAGCTCCCGCCCTACGGCGGCAGCACGGTGTGGGCGAACACCGCACGCGCCTACGAGGACCTGCCGCCCGCGCTGAAGGCGTTGGCGGACCGGCTGTGGGCGGTGCACACCAACCTCCACGACTACGCCGGGCACGTCGACCCCGCCCGCGTCGGCGGGGTGGACGTCAAGGAGGAGACCTACCGCGAGGAGTTCCGGTCGCAGCGCCACGAGACCGAGCACCCGCTGGTCCGGGTGCACCCGGAGACCGGTGAGCGGGCGCTGCTGCTCGGCCACTTCGCCACGCGGATCGTCGGGTTGACCACCGCGGAGTCGCAGGCGGTGTTCCGGCTGCTCCAGGACCGGGTGACCCGGTTGGAGAACACGGTGCGCTGGCAGTGGGCGGACGGCGACGTGGCGGTCTGGGACAACCGGGCCACCCAGCACTACGGCGTCGCCGACTACGACGACGCGCGCCGGTGCCTGCACCGGATCACCCTGGCGGGTGACGTCCCGGTCAGCGTGGACGGCGTCGCGAGCACGACGCTGGTCGGCGACCCGACCCACTTCTCCGCGCTCTGACCACGTCACCGGCGCACCCGATGACCGACGAGCGCGACCCGCGCCACCGCGACCGGATGGTGGGAGCCCGCACGACGTCGTTGACAGCGCTCCGGCGACCCGGTCCGATGGGGTGGGCCTCGGGAAAGGGGGTGGCCGTGCCCGGTGCGCTCGCCGTGACGACCGATCGCCGGGACCTGACCCGGCGGCGGCACGTGGACTTCGCCCGCATCGCCGGGCAGGGCTGTCCGCGCTGATCGGGTTCCCGGTCCAGCCGCCCCCCTCCTTCCCACGACGGGAGTCTTCACCGTGTCCTCAGCAAGCAGCGCGGAAGCCGGCCACGAGCCGCTGAAGTTCGCCTACTGGGTGCCGAACGTCAGCGGCGGTCTCGTCACCAGCGACATCGAGCAGCGCACCGACTGGAGCTACGACTACAACCGCGAACTGGCGGTGCTCGCCGAGGACAACGGGTTCGAGTACGCCCTGTCCCAGGTGCGGTACATGGCCAGCTACGGCGCCGCCTACCAGCAGGAGTCCACGAGCTTCAGCCTCGCGCTGCTGCTCGCCACCCGGCGGCTCAAGGTGATCGCCGCCGTGCACCCCGGCCTGTGGCACCCCGCGGTGCTGGCCAAGCTGATCGCCACCGCCGACCACCTGTCGAACGGCCGCGCCGCCGTCAACGTGGTCAGCGGGTGGTTCAAGGGCGAGTTCACCGCCCTGGGCGAACCCTGGCTGGAGCACGACGAGCGCTACCGGCGCTCGGAGGAGTTCATCCGCGTGCTGCGCAAGAGCTGGACGGAGGACGACGCCCGCTTCGCGGGCGACTTCTACCGGTTGCGCGGCTACGACCTCAAGCCCAAGCCGCTCTCCGCGCCGGACCGGCCGCACCCGGAGATCTTCCAGGGCGGCAACTCCACCGCGGCGCGGGCGATGGCGGGCCGCGTCTCCGACTGGTACTTCAGCAACGGCAAGGACTTCGACGGGATCAGCGAGCAGATCGGCGAGGTGAACGCCACCGCGGCGCAGCACGGGCGCAGGGTCCGGTTCGGGCTCAACGCGTTCCTCATCGCCCGCGACACCGAGGCGGAGGCGCGCGACACGCTGCGCGAGATCGTGGCGAAGGCGAACGTCGAGGCCGTGCACGGCTTCCGCGACGCGGTCCGGCAGGCGGGCGGCTCCGCCCCGGACAAGAAGGGCATGTGGGCGGACTCGGGCTTCGAGGACCTCGTGCAGTACAACGACGGGTTCCGCAGCAAGCTCATCGGCACGCCGGAGCAGGTCGCCCACCGGATCGTCGAGTACAAGCGGCGGGGCGTGGACCTGCTGCTGCTCGGTTTCCTGCACTACCTGGAGGAGGTCGAGTACTTCGGCCGCCGCGTCCTGCCGATCGTGCGCGAGCTGGAGGCCGACCTGGCCACCGGCGCCGGCACCCCGGAACCCGTGGGAGTGGAACGATGACCGACACCGAGAACAGCACCGACTGGGCCGGGAAGCCGACCCCGACCACCTCCGAGGAGTGGGTCGCCCGCGCGGCCGAGGTCGCCGCGGTCCTGGCGTCCGACGCCGTCGAGCGCGACCGCGCGGGCAAGACCCCGCACGCGGAGGTCGCCCTGCTCAAGGCCGCCGGGCTGGTGACGCTGCTCGGCCCGGTCGAGCACGGCGGCGGCGGGCAGGGCTGGACCACCGCCTACCGGGTGATCCGCGAGGTGGCGAGCGGCGACGGCTCCATCGGCCAGCTCATCGGCTACCACTACCTGTGGGCGTGGGCCGCGCGGCTGGTCGGCACGCCCGAGCAGGTCGCGGCCGTGGAGGAGCGGGCGACGCGCGAGCGCTGGTTCTACGGCGGCGCGGTCAACCCGAGGGACAACGACCTCACCATCACCGAGGACGGCGACGAGCTGGTGTTCACCGGCCGCAAGTCGTTCTCCACCGGCGGCAAGGTCTCCGACGTCACCGTGCTGGAGGGCGTCCTCGCCGGGACGGACAAGCACGTCTTCGCGATCGTGCCGTCCGCGCAGGAGGGGATCGTCTTCAACGACGACTGGGACAACCTCGGCCAGCGGCTCACCGAGAGCGGCAGCGTCGAGATCCGGGGTGTGCGCGTCCCCTGGTCGGACGCCGCGGGGTACGTGGACAAGGAGTTCCGGCCGCGGGTCTACAACACGCTCAACGTGCCGCTGATCCAGTTGGTGTTCACCAACTTCTACCTCGGCATCGCCCGCGGCGCGCTGAGCACCGCGACCGCCTACACCCGGGAGAAGACCCGGCCGTGGCCCTACGGCGGGGACAACAAGGAGTCCGCCGCCGAGGAGTTCTACGTCCTCGACGCCTACGGCGACCTCCAGTCCAAGCTGTGGGCCGCCGAGGCCCTGGCCGAGCGCGCGGCGGCGGCGATCGAGCGGATCAACGCCCACGCCGACACCGTGTCGCCGGAGGAGCGCGGCGAGGCCGCGGTGCTCGTCGCGGCGGCCAAGCTGCGCGCCGTCGACGCCGGGTTGGAGATCGGCACGAGGGTGTTCGAGGTGACCGGCGCGCGGGCGAGCGCGAACTCGGTCGGCCTGGACATCTTCTGGCGCAACATCCGCACGCACAGCCTGCACGACCCGGTGGCGTACAAGCGGGTCGAGGTCGGGCGGTACGCGCTGCTCGGGGAAGTGCCCGAGCCCACCTGGTACACCTGACCGATCCCGGGGCCCGGCCCCCGTCACCACACTGGAGGACGCCGTGACCGGACTGGTCGAGGCACCCCGCGCGGCCGTCATCGGTGACGGGGCCGAGGCCCTGGAGGTCGCCGACCGGCTGGCCGCCCGGTTCGCCGAGGGGGCCGCGGAACGCGACGCCCGGCGGCTGCTGCCCGCCGGGGAGCTGGCCGAGCTGTCGGCGAGCGGCCTGCTCGGCATCACCGTGCCGCGCGAGCACGGCGGCGCGGACGTCGGCACCGCCGTCGTCACCGAGGTGTTCCGGCGGCTCGCGACCGCCGACCCGAACATCGCGCAGATCCCGCAGAGCCACGTCGTGTACGTCAACGCGCTGCGGCACCAGGGCACGCCCGCGCAGCGCGCGTTCTTCTTCACCGAGGTGCTGGCGGGCAAGCGGTTCGGCAACGCCCAGTCCGAGGCCGGCACCAAGCACGTGCAGGACCACCGCACGCGGCTGCTGCCCCACCCCGACGGCGGGTTCGTGCTCGACGGGCTCAAGCACTACGCGACGGGCGCGTTGTTCGCGCACTGGGTACCGGTGCTGGCGAAGGACGCGGAGGACCGGGCCGTGGTCGCGTACGTGCCGGCCGACGCGCCGGGACTGACCGTCGTCGACGACTGGGACGGCATGGGCCAGCGCACCACGGCCAGCGGGTCGGTGCGGCTCGACGGCGTGCGGGTGCCCGCCGACCGGGTCGTGCCGCACCACCTGACGTTCACCGGCCCCCAGCTGTACGGCGCGCAGGCGCAGGTCCTGCACGCCGCCATCGACGCGGGCATCGCGCGCGGCGCGCTGACCGAGGCGGTGGACTTCGTCCGCACGAAGAGCCGGCCGTGGTTCGAGAGCGGCGTCGACCGGGCCGACGAGGACGTGCTGACCGCGCAGCGGTTCGGCGAGCTGGAGATCTCCGTGCGCGCGGCGGAGGCGCTGCTGGCCGAGGCCGGGCGGGCGGTGGACGACGCGGCGGCGCACCTCGCCGGGACGGACCCCGCGGACCCGTCGCGGGAGGAGCGGGTCGCCGCCGCGTCCGTCGCGGTGGCCGTGGCGAAGGCGTTCGCCGACCGGTCGGCCGTCGAGGTGACCAGCGCCCTGTTCGAGGTGGCGGGCACCCGGTCCGCGCTGGACCCGCTCAACCTGCACCGCCACTGGCGCAACGCCCGCACCCACACCCTGCACGACCCGGTGCGCTGGAAGGTCCAGCACATCGGCCGGCACACGTTGACCGGGACGCCGCCGCCCCGGCACGGCCTGATCTGAACCGGAGGCCCGTCATGCCCTCGATCCTCGTCCTCTCCGGCAGCCCGTCCGCCACCTCGCGCACCGCGGCGCTGGCCGACCACGTCGCCGCCCGGTTGACCGCCGACGGCCACGCCGTCACCTCCGTCCGGGTGCGCGACCTGCCCGCGCGACCGCTCCAGCTCGGCGACCCCACCGACCCCGCCATCGCCGCCGTGGTGACGGCGATCGCCGAGGCGGACGGGGTGGTCGTGGCGTCACCGGTGTTCAAGGCCGCCTACAGCGGGCTGCTCAAGCTCCTGCTGGACCTGCTGCCGCAGTTCGCGCTGGCCGGGAAGGTCGTGCTGCCGGTCGTCACCGGCGGTTCCACCGCGCACGTGCTGGCGATCGACTACGCGCTGCGCCCGGTGCTGTCCGCGCTCGGCGCCCACCACGTGGTGCCCGGCTGGTTCGTGCTCGACCGGCACGTCGAGGCGCTGCCCGGCGAGGTCCGGCTGCACGCGGACGCCGCGGACCAGCTTCACCCGATCGTGGATACGTTCTCGTCCGCCGTGCGCGCCCGCCCGCTCGCGCCCGTCTCCTGACCCCGAGAGGTCGTCATGACCCTGACGTTCCACTGGTTCCTGCCGACGTACGGGGACAGCCGCTACCTCGTCGGCGGCGGCCACGGCACGGACATCACCGCGGCGGGCGGCGACCGCCCGGCCACCATCGCCTACCTGGCCCAGATCGCCCGCGCGGCCGAGCAGCTGGGCTTCGAGGGCGCGCTCACCCCCACCGGGGCGTGGTGCGAGGACGCCTGGCTGACCACGGCGATGGTGGCGCGCGAGTCGGAGCGCCTCAAGTTCCTGGTGGCGTTCCGGCCCGGCCTGGTCTCCCCCACGCTGGCCGCGCAGATGGCGGCCACGTTCCAGCGGCACTCCGGGGGCAGGCTGCTGCTCAACGTGGTGACCGGCGGCGAGGACCACGAGCAGCGCGCGTACGGCGACCACCTCGGCAAGGACGAGCGCTACGAGCGCACCGACGAGTTCCTGACGGTGACCCGGGCGCTGTGGCGCGGCGAGCGGGTCACCCTGGACGGCAAGCACGTGCGGGTCGTGGACGCCGCCCTGTCCCGGGTGCCCGACCCGGTGCCCGACGTGTACTTCGGCGGCTCCTCCCCCGCCGCGATCGACGTCGCCGCCCGCCAGGTCGACGTGTACCTGACGTGGGGCGAACCGCCCGCCCAGGTGGCCGAGAAGATCGCCCGGGTGCGGGCCGCCGCCACCCGGCCCCTGAGGTTCGGCATCCGGTTGCACGTGATCAGCCGCGACACGGCGCGGCAGGCGTGGGCGGAGGCGGAGCGCCTGCTGGCCGCCCTCGACCCGGACGTCATCGCCTCCGTCCAGGACGGCCTGGCGCGCAGCGCGTCCGTCGGCCAGCAGCGGATGCGTGACCTGCACGGCGGGCGCACCGACGGCCTGGAGGTGTCCCCCAACCTGTGGGCGGGCGTCGGCCTGGTGCGCGGCGGGGCGGGCACGGCGCTGGTGGGCAGCCACGTCGAGGTCGCCGAGCGGATCGAGGAGTACCACGCGCTCGGCATCGACGAGTTCGTGCTGTCCGGCCACCCGCACCTGGAGGAGGCGTACTGGTTCGGGGAGGGCGTGCTGCCCCTGCTGCGCGCCAAGGGCCTGTGGCACCACCCGAGCGCGCCGCCGGAGAGCGCCGAGCCCGCCGGCATCCCCTTCGCCGCCGGGGTGGCCCGGCGCTCCTGACGCCGTCCGCGGCGGCCGTTCCGCCACCACTCGTCCGGGTGACCCGTGCCGTGTCGACGCTCCTCGTCGCGGCCGGGTGGTTTGACCCCCGAGGTTCCCGGGGCACTCGATCGTCCCGGACGATCTCCACCGAGAGCAGGAGCGATCATGACGGCACCGGTGCGCGGCACCGACGTTTACTGGGCGGCGATGGACAGGGCGGCGGCCGACTTCGTCGCGGCGCTCCACGAAGGCGGCCGGGACGACGAGGAGCGGGTGCGCGCCGTGGGGGACGCGCACGGGCCCGATGGGCTGGTCGACCTGGTGGCGCTGCTGCTGGGGCACCTGCACCTGTCCTACCCGGGCCTGGCGCGCACCCCGGCGGGCGGGGTGGACCTGGCCGCCCTGGTCGACACCCGCGAGGACGCGATCACGGTGCTGCTCGCCTCGTCGGAGTGGGCCCGCGCCGACGGCGCGGCCGTGCCGGACGCCGGGCACATCACCCTCGCCGACCGGATGGCCGCGGCGGCGGAGCGGGTGTGCCCGGTGCTGCAGGCCGCCCTGGACGCCGCGGCCTGGGGCGACCGGTCGTTCACCAGGGTGCGCGGGGTGCTGGACGACCTCGACCGCGACCCGTACAGCATCACCAGGACCCTGGCGTTCGTGGCCGACGCCATCACGACGGCCGCCCGGCGCACGGCCGGGTGAACCGGGGGCGGGCGGGTGAACCGGGGGCGGGCGGGTGAACCGGGACGCGGGCGGGTGAACCGGGACGCGGGCGGGTGAACCGGGGCGCCGACCCGGTCAGCGCGGCGGTCCCAGGACCACGTTGCCGTACTTCTCGGCGGCCTCCAAGAGCAGCGCCCCGGGGATCTCGAAGTCGTCCGGGCGCGGGGTGGACAGGTCGCGGCCCGCGTGCCGGAACATGCCCTCGATGCCGCCGGGCGTGGTGATCAGCAGCAGGTCAGCGCGCTCCGAGGTGATCCGGTAGCCGTGCGGGACGCCGCGCGGGAGGAAGACGGCGCCGCCCTCCTCCAACTCCCTGGCCTCCTCCTCGCCCGACCACACCAGGGCGGTGCCCGCGATGAGCATGAAGACCTCGTCCTCGCGGGTGTGCACGTGGAAGGGCGGCGCGTCGCCGCGCGCCACGTCGAACCGGCCGAGGGTGAGCTGCCCCGCGGTCGCCTCGCTGTCGAGCAGGACGGAGAACGTGCTGCCGCCGATCCACTCCAGCTTCTGCTGCTGCTCGGGTCGGGCCAGGAACACGGCGGACATGGGGTTCCTCCTGCGCGTCGATTTATGTGGCTGACCACATAAAAGCATTAGGTGGTCGGCCACACAAGTTGTCGTGGCGCAGCTCTCCCCCCGCGGCACCCGATGGGGAAGGGGATGAGGGCCGACGCGCGGGAACGCGTACCGTCGCGGTATGACGGCGTCCACCCCGGCGCGCGCGGGCGAACCGGACCTCCTCGCGCGCCAGTACCCGGTGAGCTTCTCGATCTTCGCGCTGGCGCGGCAGCACCGCGGCCTCGCGAGCGCGCTGCTGGCCGACCTCGGCCTGTTCCCCGGCCAGGAGCTGATCCTGATGCAGCTGTGGGACAAGGGCGGCCGGTCGCAGAAGCAGCTGGTCGAGGCGCTGAAGCTGGACCACTCGACGATCGCCAAGTCGGTGCGGCGGCTGGAGAACGCGGGCCTGGTGACCCGTGCCGCCGACGAGGCGGACGCCAGGGTCAAGGTGGTCTCCCTGACCGCACGGGGCCGCGCCCTGGAGGAGCGCGTCAGGGACGTCTGGACGCAGCTGGAGGACACCTCGACCCGGGGCCTGACCGAGCAGGAGCGCGCCCGGTTCGTCGAGCTGGCCGCCAAGGTGGTCGGCCGGCTCGGCTGACGCCCGGTGGGCGCGGGACGACCGGTGACCGGTCCTTCACCGCGTCGCCCCCGGACCCCCGGTCGCGGCGGGCAGCACCACGACGGGCACGGTGGCGTGCCGGACGCAGTGCGCGGTGGTGCTGCCGAGCAGCGCCTGGCGGAACCGGCTGCCGCCGTGGGCGGCGACGACCAGCATCGCCGCGCCGAGGGACAGCGCCTCCAGCGCCGCGGCGGCCGGCCCGCGCACGCAGTGCCGCACGACCTCGGGGAACTCCGACCGGCCCTCGGCGGCCACGCGCACCGCCGCCTCGACCAGGGCCTCCGACCGGGCGCGGGCCTCCTGCTCGGCCACCATGGTCCAGTCGGCCAGCGGCTCGTAGGCGTAGGCGTGCACGACGTGCAGCGGCGCGCCGCGCTGGAGGGCCTCGTCGGCCGCCCACCTCAGGGCGTGCTCGCTGACAGGGCTCCCGTCGATGCCGACGACGATCGGGGCGGTGCTCATGGTTCCTCCTCGGGTCTCACCCCCCCAGCTTGGCGCGGAACGGCCGGCGGGGTCAGTGGCCGTCGTCCCGTCGTGTGCGGCGCAGGTGCCGCCGGAGCCGATCGCGGACCGCGGTTGACCGCGATGGGCGGCAGGGTGGGCCTCCCGACACGAGAGGACACCAGGATGGCAACCGCCCCGGACCGCTCCGGTCCGCTCCGACCCGCCGGGTCGAACACGCTGAGCCCGTTCGTCATCACCGACGACGCGCCGGGCCTGGTCCGGTTCTGCACCGAGGTGCTGGGCGCGACCGAGGTGCCCGAGGCCCGCACGCTCGACGGCGACGGGCTCGTCCTGCACGCCGAACTGCGGGTCGGCGACTCGGTGATCAACATCGTCGACCGCAAGCCCGACTGGCCGCACACGCCCGCGTTCACCCTGCTCTACGTCGACGACGCGGAGGAGACCGTGCGGCGCGCCACCGAGCGCGGCGCACGCCTGGTCACCCGGCCGACCGGGTTCTTCGGCGACACCCTCGCCCGCTTCCTCGACCCGTTCGGCAACCTGTGGTGGGTCTGGCAGCACCGCCCGGAAGCCGCGCCGTGGGGCTCGGGCGACGTGGTCGACGAGGGCGGGGACGAGGACTGGACGACGGCGGCCACACCGGAGCTGGAGTACGTCCACGCCAGCCTGCTGGAGGCCATGACCTCGCTGCACGACCCGCGCGCCGCGACGACCCGCTGACCGAGATCCCCTGACCGGGGTCCCTTGACCGGGGTCCCTCGACCGGGGCCCGCTGACCGGGGCGCGCCCGACCACCCGGGGGGAGGCCGGGCGCGCCCCACCGGCACCCCGGGGATCACCCGTTGAGGCCGGTCTCGGTGACGCCCCGGACCAGGTAGCGCTGCAGCAGGACGAACACCAGCACGATCGGCAGGACGGACACCGCCGCCGCCGCGAACAGCAGGGTGATCTTCGGGTTCTGGGCGGTGAGCAGGCTGGACAGGGCGACCTGCACGGTCCAGGTGGACGAGTCCTGGGCGATGACCAGCGGCCACAGGAACTGGTTCCAGCTGCCGATGAAGTCGATGACCGCGATGGCGGCGAGGAACCCCGTCGAGTTCGGGACGACCACGCGCCGGAACACGCCCCACCGGGACAGGCCGTCCAGTCGCCCGGCCTCCTCCAGCGCCGCCGGGAAGTCCAGGAAGTACTGGCGGAACAGGAAGACGTTCAGGGCGCTGAACAGGCCGGGCACCACCAGCCCGCGCAGGTCGGACAGCCACCCGAGGCTCGACACCACCACGAAGCCCGGCACGAACGTGACCGCGGTCGGCACCATCAGCGTCGCCACGACCACGCGCAGCACGGCGGGCGCGTGCCGGTACGGGACGCGCGCCAGCCCGTAGCCCGCGAGCGAGCACAGCAGCACCTGACCGGCGGTCTGGAGCACGGCCACCACCGTCGAGTTGAGCAGGCTGCGCGCGAACGGCACCTCGTCGTCGGAGAACACCGCCTCGGCGGTGGACCAGCCGGTGGCCACCCCGCCGTGGAACAGGCCCTCGCGGAGCAGCACGGCGAACGGCAGCAGGAACAGCACCGACGCGACCACGAGCGCCAGCCCCCGGGCGGCGGTGCCCACGCGCCCGGCCGGGGTGCGGTGGTGCCCGACGGGGCGCATCAGGCTGCCCTCCTCAGCACCCGGCCGGACAGCAGGGTCGCGAGCGCGATCACCAGGGCGAGGACGACCGCGCCCGCGCTCCCCCGCCCGAGGTCCTGCCCGCCGGAGCCGAGCGAGGTGTAGTAGAGGTAGACCAGCGGCGGACGCGCGAACGGCGGGTAGCCGCGGGAGTCGCCGAGGATGTTGTAGAACTCGTCGAACGCCTGGTAGGCGTTGATCAGGTTCAGGGTGAGCACGGCGGCCAGCGCGCCGCGCAGGCCGGGCAGCGTGACGTGCCGGAAGGTCTGCCACCGGGGTGAGGCGCCGTCGGTCCACGCCGCCTCGTACAGGTGGGTCGGGATGCGCTGGAGCGCGGCGATGAACAGGATCACGTAGAAGCCGAGCTGGAGCCACAGCCGGGCGGTGACGAGGACGACCCAGTACAGCGGCGGGTCGACCGTGCCGATCCACGCCTGCGGCTCGCCGCCGAACCAGCCGAGGACGGTGTTCGCCACGCCGCTGTCCACGCCGGAGAACAGCGACGTCTTCCACACCAGCGAGGCGACGACGTAGGAGCAGGCGAAGGGCAGGAAGAACACCGACCGGAAGAACGCCCGCGCGACGCGGACCTGGTTGACGAGCAGGGCGAGGACGAGCGCCGCCGCCACCGTGGTGGGGATGACGAACGCGGCGAACGCGGTGAACGTGCCGATGCTGTCGAGGAACGCCCGGTCGGTGAGGACGTCCGCGTAGTTGTCGAACCCGACGAACCGGGTCGGCGCCACCGTGTTGCGCGCGTCGAAGAAGCTGAGGTAGGTGCTCCACCCGATCGGCACGAGCGTGAAGACCAGCAGCCCCAGCGCGAACGGGCCGACGAACAGCCAGAACGCGAGCCCGGTGCGCCGACCGCTCACCGGTCCTGCCGGGCGATCTCGTCGCGCGCCACGTCGAGCGCCGCGCGCAGCTCGCCGGCCGGGTCGGCGCCCTCGCGCGCGATCCGGGACACCGCGTCCGACAGCGCGGTGTTGGCGCGCGCCGACCAGCGGGCGGGGCTCGCGATGCGGCCGCTGTCGGTGACGAACCCGACGACGTCCCGGCCCGGCCCGTCGCGCAGCGGCTCGGCCTGGGCGGCCAGGCTCTCCCGGGCGGGCAGGTGCGCGCCGAACGCGGTGGCGAACTCGGTCTGGTGGGCGGTCTGCTCGACCCACAGCCACTTGACGTACGCCTTGGCCGCGTCCACGTCGGCGCTGCGCGCGTTCACCATCGCGCTGAACGCGCCCACCGGCACCGACTCCGCGCCGTCGGCGTCCAGGCGCGGGAACGGCAGCACGCCGACGTCGTCGCCGTGCGCCTCGGTGATCTTCGGCAGGTTCCACAGGCCGGTCCACTGCATGGCGGCGAGCCCGTCGACGAACGCGCCGGGGTCGGCCCAGTCGGTCGGCGCGCCGAGCAGCAGGCCGCCGCCCTCGTGCAGCGCGCGGAGCTTGCCGAAGACGGCGGCGGCGCGCGGGTCGTCGAAGCCGGGCGCCTTGCCGTCCTCGGAGAGGAAGTCGAGACCGGCCGACCACAGCAGCGGCCCGGTGAGCACGCCGACGCCGCCGTCGTTGCCGGCGAACAGGCCGCGCACGCCGCCGGTGGTGAGCCGGCCGGCGGCGTCCACCAGTTCGTCGACGGTCCTCGGCGGGGTGACGCCCGCCCGCGCCAGCAGGCTGGGCCGGTAGTACAGGACCTGGGTGTCGATGGCCTGGGGGATGCCGTAGAGCTTCCCGTCGACCGTCTGCGACTCCAGCAGCGACTGCACGAAGTCGCCCCGGGCGTCGCCCAGCAGGTCGTCGAGGGGCACGACCTGCTGCTGCCGCACCCAGTCGACCTTGACCTGCGCCTCGAACACGTCGGGCACCGCGCTGTTCTGCAACGCGGTGACGATCTTGGAGTCGTAGTCGCCGGGGTTCCACTGCACCTCGACCCGCGCGTCCGGGTACTCGGCCGCGTACCGGCGGACCGCGTCCTGCACGCCGTCCTCGCCGTAGGCGTGGTACCAGTGCCGCAACGTCCCCTCGGCGGAACCCCCGCGCCCGGTGTTCGACCCGCACGCGGTCAGCCCCAGCAACCCGGCCACCACGAGGAACGACCGGCGATCCAGCTCGGCGCCCACTTCCCCACCTCCCCCGACTCGGAACCGGGGAAAATTATCGAACCGCGGTACCGCCCTGTCGACCACTCCCACCAGGAGGACGCCGTTGCGCTCCGGCGCGATCGCGTGACGGCGGGTGTCGCACGACCCGGGGGTCACGGCGCGGTGCGGAGCAGCCGGTCCTGGAGGCGGGCGTGGCGGAACTGGTGCACCGCCCCGGCCTGGCGCAGCACGCCCCGGCGGGTGGCGTCGTCGAGGAACGCGGGCAGCGAGCGCGGCAGGCGACCGGCCAGGGGCAGGCAGGTCCGCGCGAACAGCACCCACTGCCCCCACGCGGTCAGGGCCAGGCAGTAGCAGAGGCCGCAGCTCAGCCCGCTCAGCAGCACCATCCGCAGGACGGCCACCGGGCCGAAGAACAGCGGTTCGGACGCGCCGTCGGGGAGCCGGACGAGGGACCAGGCCCCGGCGGTGATCGCGACGCCGTAGACGACCCCGAACAGCAGGGACCTGCCGAGGACGTTCGCGCGGCCGGCGTTGCGCAGGTCGGTGGGGCCGGCCGCCGACGCGATCTCCAGCGGGGCCTCGAACACCGTGACGGCGACGAGCGCCAAGCCCGTGGCGACGGCGAACACGAGCCCCAGCACGACCGTGTTGACCACGTCGGTGCCCAGGCCGGTCCACGCGCCCGAGATGACGTGCCTCAGCAGGTTCAGCACCACACCGCCGGCGATCCCGAACGCGCCGCCGACCGCGGTGCCGACCAGGAGCCGCAGCCCGGTCCCCGACCGCGTCAGCCCGCCCCCCGCGTCGCGCGGCCGGGCGAGCCGCATCCGCGTGTGCGTCGGCCGCACGCCCTCGTCCCGGACCAGGACCAGGTGGGCGATCCCGACGCCGGTGCCGACCACCAGGCCGTTGACCAGCGCCTCCGCCAGGGCCGGGCCGATCGGCAGCGGGACGCCGGAGCCCGACAGCGCGAGGTAGCCGAGGAGGTTCAGCACCGCGTTCAGCAGCGCCACGCCCACGCCGCAGGCGGTCCCGACCACGAGCGCCCTGGCGGGTCGGCCCATGGCCGTGCCGATCCGCCACCAGGCCAGGTCGCGGGTGTCGCCGCACTGCCGGGCGAGGTGGTGGAGGCGGTGCCGCGCCTGGTCCGGGGTCCACCGGGTCGGGGCCCGGTAGACCGAGGGGACGAAGCCGTCGAGCAGGTGCTCCTCGATCGCCTCCTCGTCGGGGAAGCGGTCGCGGTCGAGGAGTTCGGCCGGGTCGCGGTCCGGGGCGTCGCTGTAGGCGGCACGGGCCAGGGTGACCATCAGCGGGGTGGTCAGCACCGACGCCAGGTCCGAGCCGGGATCGCGCCGCACCTCGGCCAGGACGGGCTCCCACGCGCCGGTCGCGGTGGCGCGCCGCAGGTACGCCGCCAGGTCGTCGGGCGTCAGGTCCGCCAGCACGACGCAGGCGGCGGCGGTCAGGACGTCCGTCGCGGCCACCGCGTCGGCGTACTCCTCGGGGCGGCTGGTCAGCAGCAGCGGCAGCGAGGTGCCGTTGAGCGCTTCCAGCGCGGCGCGGTGCAGGCCGTAGGAGATCTCGTCGAACCCGTCCAGCACGGGCAGCACGCGGTCGGTGTCGACGAGGCCGGCGGCGAGGGTGCGCCGGTCGGGTCCGCGCACGGCCAGGCCGGGGTGGTCGCGGACGAGCCGGGCGACGAGCCACTCGCGCAGCGGCGTGCCGGTGGGGTTCCACGAGCCGAGGCTGAAGACCACCGGCACCGGGTCGTCGGGCCCGCGCCGCGCGAGCAGGTCGAGCACGAACCGCAGCGCGAGCACGGTCTTCCCCGACCCGGCACCGCCCAGCACCACGAGCCGCCGCGACGCGGTGGCCCCGTGGGCGTCCGCGATCCCGCCCAGCCGGTCGGACAGGACGAGCGGTTCGGCCACCTCGCCGGGCGGGAGCCCGAGGACGTTCTCCCAGCAGTCGGCGGTGCCCTCGGGCGCGGTGTTCCAGTGGACCGGCAGCGGGAACGGGTCGTGCAGCCGCCGCTGCTCCTCCTCGCGCCGCCACTGCACCCCGACGGCCAGCGCCAACCGGTCGGCCGCCCGGGTGAGCACGTCCGGTTCGGGGGCGTGGAGCGTGACGTGCCCGGCCTGCACGACCGGGCCGTGCACGACCCCGCTGATCCGGTTGACCGTTCGGTCGTTGCGCGTCATGGCTCCCCCGCGACCCCCCGCGACACGCGCGACGGTCGCCGCGTCGAGCCGACCAGGGTAGCGAGCCCGGCGGGTCGCGGCGGGGCGACCGGAGGCGCGGCACGCAGGTCTCACCGGAAGGGGGGAACCCGCGCGGCCGGTGAGCGGTGATCGTTCGTCCACCCGACCACCCCGTCCCACCGGTTAAGATGTCCTGCTCGTCCCCCGCCGCGGCGGGCGGCCGCGGCGGTGTCGGGCCACGACCGGGCGACATCCGGCTGTGGTGCACCGCACCATTGCGGGATTGGCGAGGGGTGCGGACCGGGTAGTCAGCACCGGATGATCTCGGAAGTGAACGAGGAGGCGGGCTCGTGGCCGCACCGCAGCACCTGATCTGCACCACCGCGCTCGTCGACGGCACGACCGCCCGCGTGGTGGCGTCGGGTGATCTCACCTACGACAACGGCGACCTGCTGCGCGACGCGGTGGCCGACCTGCTCGCCGGCCACCGCCCGGCGCGCCTGCACGTGGACTGCGCGGCGCTGACGTTCTGCGACTCGTTCGGGCTGAGCGTGCTGCTCGACGCGCGCCGGACCGCCGAGGGGGCCGCGACGGCGCTGGTCCTGGACAACAGACCGGCCTGGCTGGACCGCCTGTTGCAGCGCACCGGCACGTACGACTACCTGGTGCCCGAGGACCTCGGGGAACGGCAGGCGGGCTGACCCGGCGGGCCGGTGGGCGGTCGTCGCCGCTCGCCGGAGGACCCGAGCGGCCCCGGCCGCCACCGGTCGTACCAGTCGGCGGCGGCGCGCAGCGGCACCGGCAGCGGGGCGAGGTCGGGGTACCAGGCGCGTTCCCACTCCAGCGACACCCAGCCCGACCAGCCGGCCAGCAGCCGCCCGCACTCCTCCAGCGGCACCGCGCCCTCACCCGGCGGCACCGGGGTCGGCGAGTCGGCGGCCACGTCCTTCACCTGGAAGTACCCCAGGTACTCCCCCAGTGCGCCGGAGGTGCGGGCCGGCGGCTCGCCCGCCCGCCACGGGTGCACCGCGTCCCACAGCACGGAAACCCGCTCCGGCTCGCCGAACGGCTCCACCAGCCGCACCGCCGCCTCGCCCGTCGCGTGCGAGTCGTGCGTCTCCACCAGCAACCGCACCCCGGCGGCGCGCAGGTCGGGCAGCACCGCGGCGATCCGCTCCACCGCCCGCCCGTCACCGCCACCGCCGTTGCCGCCGCCCGGGAACACCCGGACCGAGGGGGCACCCACCAGGACGGCCAGCTCCACCAACGCGCGCAGCTCGTCCACCACCGGTCCGTCCGGCCCCGGCCGGCACACCCGCGGGTACCCGGCGAGGCAGGCGATCTCCAGGCCGGCGTCGGCGACCTGCCCGCGCACCTCCGCCGCACGCGCGGGCGGCATCCCCGGGTGGACCTCCTCGTCCGGGTGCGCGCGGACCTCCAGCCCGTGGCACCCGTGCCCGACCGCCACCCGCGCCGTGTCCCGCACCGGCACACCGGGAGCCCCGAGCGTGCTCACCGCGAACCGCCACCCGCTCACCGAGGCGCCACCTCCAACCGCAGGGGCGCTGCGCGGCAGTGCCCATCACGCCCTGCGCCGACTGTAACCGGGTGGGCCCACACCCCCTCCGGACCGACACCGGCCGAGAGCCCGAATCCCGCTCGTCCCGGGCGGTGGCAGGACGAGCGGTGCCGTAGCGGGGCACGACGTCGCAGGCCACCGCCGAGGCACTGGTGACCCGCTGCGTCGACCCGCCGGGCCGACGATCCCCGGGAGGTCAGTCGCGCCGGCCGGTGGCCGACTCCCGGTCCAGCCGGTCCAGCTTGGCGCGGACGGCGTCCACCCGCCCGGCCGGGTCGACCCGGTCGAGCAGCCGCGCCGCGCGGTGCCAGGCGTCCCGGGCCGCGTCGAGGTCGCCGGCGTCCGCCTCCACGTCACCGAGGTGGTCGAGCGTGATCCCCTCCTCCGGGCGGTTGCCGGTCTCCCGGAACACCTCCGCCGCCCGCCGGTAGCAGTCGCGGGCCCGGTCGTGGTCGCGCAGCCGGTGGTGGGCGTGGCCGAGGCTGTCCAGCGTGTCGGCCGCGCCGTCCCGGTCGCCCAGGCCCAGCTGGATGTCCAGGGCCCCGCGGCAGTGCTCGACCGCCTCCCGGTGCCGTCCCAGGCGGCTGAGGCTCCAGCCGATGCTGTTGAGGGCCTTGGCCTGCCCGGCCGGGTGCCCGGCGGCCCGGTAGCCCTCCAGGGCGAGCCCGGCGTGCCGCAGCACCAACGGGTACCGGCCGAACCGGTCGTGGACCTCCGCGAGGTTGAGCTGGGTGTGCGCCGCGCCGACCCGGTCGTCCAGGTCCGCGTACCGCTCCAGCGCCAGCCGCAGCTGGGCCAGCGCCGCCTGCTCGCGGTCCAGCCTCAGGTGGGCGCGGGCCAGGCCGCGGTGGGCGGCGGCCTGGCCGCGAGGTCACCGGCGCGCCGGGCGGCCCGCAGCGCGGCCTGCTCCGCGAACACCCAGTCGTGCCAGTACCCGGCGCGGTAAAGGTAGGTCGACAGCGTCCGGGCCAACCCGTGCACGTGCGCGTCGAAACCGGGGTCCCGCTGGGCGGTGACGGCCAGCAGCACCCGGTGCTCGGCGGTGAACCAGGCCAGCGCCCGCGCGGTGTCGGCGGGCTCCTCGGGGGCCGCGCCGACCGCCGGTGCGGGCGGTTCGGCCGGCACCCGGTGCGGGTCGAGCAGGTGGGCGGCCCGGTCCGCGGTGCGCAGGTAGTGGTCGAGCACCCGGTGCACGGCGGCCCGCCGGTCCTCGGCGCGGTCCTCCTCCCCGGTCAGCTCCCCGGCGTAGGCGCGGAGCAGGTCGTGGCGGGTGAACCGGCCGGGCAGGTGCTCGTTCAGCAGGTGCGCGTCGGCCAGGTCCCGCAGCAGCCGGCGCGCCTCGCGGACGTCCACCCCGGCCAGGCTCGCCGCGGCGGCGGTGCCGACGTCCGGTCCGGGGTGCAGGGCCAGCAGCCGGAACAGCCGGGCGGCGGCGGGCGGGAGACCGCGGTAGGACCAGGAGAACACCGTCCGCACGTCGACCGCCCGGTCACCGCCGGCGAACGCGTCGAGGCCCCGCGCCCCGGCCAGTTCGTCGGCCAGCGCGGCCAGCGGGAAGTCCGGGTGGGTCGCGGCCCGCGCGGCGACCACGGCGAGCACCAAGGGCAGCCCGGCGCAGGCGGTGGCGATCCGGTCCGCCGCGGCCGGCTCGGCCAGGACGCGGTGCGCGCCGACGCGGTCCGCGAGGACGGTGCGCGCCTCGGGCGGGGTCAACGGGTCCAGGCGCAGCGGGTGGGCGTCCTCCACCGCGATCAGGCCGGCCAGCCGGTCGCGGCTGGTCACCAGGGCCAGGCAGCCGGGCGAGCCGGGCAGCAGCGGCCGGACCTGCTCGGCGTCGCGCGCGTTGTCCAGCAGCACCAGCACCCGCTTGCCGGCGAGCAGGCTGCGGTACAGGCCGGTCTGCCCGTCGGGGGTCGTCGGGACCTCCGGCGGCGGCACCGCGAGGGCGTCCAGGAAACCGCGCACCGCCTCGGCCGGTGACAGGGGCGCGCCCGGGCCGTAGCCGCGCAGGTTGACGTAGAGGTGCCCGTCCGGGAACCGGTCCGCCGCCAGCCGGGCCCAGTGCACGGCGAGCGCGGTCTTGCCGATGCCCGCCGTCCCGCCGATCGCGCACACCGCGGCGGTGTCGGCGGCCTCGTCCGCGAGCCGGTCCAGCGCCGCCAGCTCGGCCTCCCGCCCGGCGAAGTGGCGCGGCGGCGCGGGCAGCTGCCTCGGCACGACGGCGGGGTGCCGGTCGACGTCGGCCCGCGCGGACGCCACCAGCCGCCCCGCCGCCCGCGCCCCGTCGACCGCGCGCAGCATCGCCAGGTGCCGGGCGGCCCACCGGTCCAGGTCGACCGCGTCCGGCGGCAGCGGCGCGCCGGAGCGCTCGGCGTGCGCGGCGCAGGCCGTCACGAACGCGGCGACGAACTCCCACTCCGGCAACGACCGGGCGTTGAGCTTGTCGCTGATCGTGGAGCGGGGCAGCGGGTGCGGCAGCCCGGCGGTCAGCGCCGCCAGCCGGTTGAGCGAGGGCTCGCCGGCCTCGCGGCGCAACCGCTTCAACCCGCCGACGAGCCGGGTGATCGCCGTGCGCCCGGCATCGGTCATCCCCCGCGCGCCTCCCCGTTCGGCCGGGCGGGCCGATCCCCGGACGGCCCGGACACGGGGCCCAACCTACCGCCGCACGCTGCGCCGACCAGCCGTCGTCTCACTTCGCCGTCCGGGTTCCGGCCGTCCGGGGCCGGTCGGCGGCACAGTCCTCACCGCGGACCGGCACAGGCGGGTCCCGATCGAACAGGAGGTACGACATGCGCCCGAGCAGACTGCTGCGGGGAGTCGCCCTGGTGGCCGGGCTGGTGGCCGCGCAGGCCGTCGTGCTGTCGGTGGCGCCGGCGCACGCGAGCGTGCCGGTCACGGCGGTGTCGGCGAACTCGGCGTCGAACTCCACGGCGACCAAGACCGTCACCGTCGACTGCCCGACCGGCACGTTCCTCTACGGCGCGGGCGGGGGCACCAACGGGGGGAGCGGCAACGTGGCGCTGACCGCGGTCGTGCCCGAGGGCGCACCGCCGTTCCGGGCCAGGGTGACGGCGACCGAGGTGACCGCCTTCGCCGGGAACTGGAACGCGTCGGCGTGGGCGAGCTGCGCGTCGTTCACCACGAACCTCCAGGTCGTCGTCACGGCGACCGCCTCGAACGCGGTGTCGCCCAAGGAGGCGCACGCCTCGTGCCCGAACGGCCTGGGGCTGTACGGCACCGGCTTCCGGGTCACCGGCGGCACGGCCGACGTGCTCGTCCACGACGTCATCCCGGGCACCTCCCTCGCCCCGAGGGGCAGCACCACCCGGGCCACCGCCCAGACCGGCACCGCGCCGACCTGGCGGCTGGAGTCGTTCGGCGTCTGCGCCAACCCGGCGCCCACCATGCAGGTCGTGCAGGCGCAGACGACGTTCACCTCGACCTCGTCCAAGGGGCTCAGCCAGACCTGCCCGGCGGGGACGGCGGCGCAGGGCGTGGGCGCGCAGGCGCTGGGTGAGAACCCCGGCACCGCGGTCGACGGCAGGATCGCGTTGACCACGATGGCGAACCTGTTCACCACGGCGGGCAGCGCGGGAGCCGCGGAGAACGGGGCGGTCGCCGGCAACTGGCGGCTCCAGGTGTACGTGATCTGCGCGAACTAAGGGGGCGGGAGGGGCGTTCCGGGTGCTGCCCGGGACGTCCCTCCCGGCGTGCCCGGCCGGCCCGGGGCACCGCCGGTTCCCCGGCCCCCGGTGGCCGGTTGCTAGCGTGACGCGGTGTCTGAGCGAGAGCACACCGGGCGAATCCTCGACGGCCGGTTCGAGCTGCTGGAGAGGCTGGGCAGCGGCGGGATGGGGACGGTCTGGCGCGCCCTCGACCTGGGGCTGCACCGCGAGGTGGCCATCAAGGAGGTCCGCCCGGCCGACGCCGACCAGGTCGAGGGCAACCCCGCGGTGGCGGCCCAGCTGCGGGAGCGCGTGCTGCGCGAGTCGCGCGCGCTGGCCCGGTTGCAGCACCCGAACGTCGTGTCGATCTACCAGATCATCGAGTCGACCGACTCGCCGTACCCGTGGATCGTCATGGAACTGGTCCGCGGCACGTCGTTGGACGCGCGGCTGGACGGCGGCGTGCTCACGCCGGGCGAGGCCGCGCGGGTCGGGCGGGACGTGCTGGCGGCGCTGCGCTCGGCCCACTCCGCGGGCGTGATGCACCGCGACGTCAAGCCGGGCAACGTGCTGCTGCGGACGGACGGCAGCGCCGTGCTCACCGACTTCGGCATCGCCGCCCTCCAGGGCTCGACCCAGCTCACCGCGACCGGTGACGTCATCGGGTCCCCGGAGTACATCGCCCCGGAGCGGCTGCGCGGCGACGAGACGCACACCGCGTCGGACCTCTGGTCGCTCGCGATGCTGCTGTACGTGGCCGTCGAGGGGCACCACCCGATGCGCCGGGCGAGCACGATGGCGACCCTCGCCGCGGTGATGACCGAGCCGGTCCCGCCGCCGCGGCGCGCGGGCGCCCTCGCGCCCGCCCTCACCGCAGCCCTCCGCAACGACCCGGCCGACCGGCCCACCGGGGAGGTGCTGGACCGGATGTTCGCCGTCGCCGAGCGCGACCCGGCCCCCTTCCCCGGTCCCCCCACCCCGCCGGGGTTCGCCGTCCCGGGGCCGCCGAGCGGTCCTCAGGCGCAGGCGCCGTACCCCCACTGGCCGTCCGGCCCGACGCCGGCGCAGGTCGGCGGGCCGCACCCACCCGGCCACCCGCGGTCCCACCCGACCCCGCTCCCCGCGACGGGCGGGCGGCGCGGGCGGGCGGGTGTCGTGGTGCTCTCGCTGGTCGGCGTGGCGCTGGTCGTCGCGACCACGCTGCTCGTGGTCCACCTGAAGGGCTCGGACTCCACCGCGAGCCCGTCGGGGACGCCGACCAGCAACCGGCTGAACGTCGGCCTGCCCGCCGCGCCGACCACCACGGCGGCCGTCGCGGCGACGGACGACCTGCTCACCCCCGCCGGCGCGCGCACGGCGGTCGGCGCGCTCACCGGGACCATGGGCGGCACCACGGTGTCCGAGCTGACCCTGTGGCCGGACCGCGCGACGGCGGTCGCCCCGACCGCGGCGGTCGCGCACGGCTTCGACAACTTCGAGTACGAGGACGGCGAGGCCACCCGGCAGGGCCCGGACGGCGTGGACGCCGACCGCGGCGTGCTCGACCTGAACGAGGTGAACTGGGACGCGATGCCCGCGCTGTTCGAGCGGGCGAACAAGGAACTCGGCGTCCCGCAGCCCACCATCCGGTACGTGATCGTGGACACCGACCTCATCGACAAGACCCCGTCGATGAGGGTGTACCTGATCGACGGCTACGGCGGCGCGTACCTCCAGGCGAACCTGAAGGGCGAGGTGCAGAAGGTCTACGCGCGCGACAAGTGACCCGGCGGGGCCGCCGGCACCAGCACGGTCACCTGGTCTCCGGGCACACCCCGGACCCCGTACCGCGCCGGGCGGGCCGCAGCGTGGGGGTCACCGCCACTCGGTGACGGTGACCTCGTCGCCGACGGCGATGCGGCCGGGGGTGAGCACGACCGCCTTCATGCCGAAGCTGACGCCGTCGGGTTCGCGGCGGTAGTCGGCCAGGGTGCGCAACGGCTCGGGGCCGACGCGCGCGCCCGTCGACTGGTCGACGAGGGTGACCGCGCAGCGGATGGCCGGCTCGCCGAAGCCGATCTCGGTGCCGCCGACCGCCATCCGACCCACCCGGTCCTCGGTGTGCGGCTCGGACCAGCCGCTGACCACGACGTTGGGCCGGAACCGGTCCATCGGGACGGGGACCGCGCCGCGCCGCGCGATCCGCTCGTTCAGGCCGTCCAGCGAGGAGGGCGAGAGGACCAGCAGCGCGGTCGGGTCGACCCCGTTCCGGGCCCGGCTCGCCCGGTCCGGTTCGCGCACCAGCCGGGCCTGCTCGCCGATCGCCCCGGACAGCCACTCCGCCGCGTCGTCGCCCTGGTCGACCCCGGCGCCGGGCCACTTCTCCACGTCCACCGGCCGGACCTCGCCGTCCGTCACCACGTCCAGCACCAGCTCGCCGGCGCCGGGCGCGCTCAGCTCCAGCTTCGCGCCGTCGTGCAGCACCCGGACCCGGACGGCGGCCAGCAGCGGGGCCTCGCCCTGCCAGATGATCCCCCCGTCCGGCTTGACCGGGGCGAAGAGCCGGTCGTGGACCAACCCGGTCCAGGTGACCTCGGTGCTCTCCACGACGACCCCGGCACACCCCTTGACCGGGTACGTCGTCAGCGCGGAAACGGTTGCCATGCGGCCAAAGTACCGGTCGCCGCCGGGGTGCCGGGCGGTGCGGTGGTCAGCGCCCCGCCGCGGCGACCGCCACCGCGCCCCTGGGCGGGCGGACGCTGTCGCGCGGCACGAGCGTCGGGCCCGAGGTTCGCCGGACCTCGCCGACCGGCCTCCCCTCGACCTGCGCCACCAGCATCTCCAGGGCGTCGCGGGCGACGGCGTCGAAGTCCGGCCTGACCGTGGTCAGCGGCGGGGTGAAGTACGCGGCCTCGGGCACGTCGTCGAAGCCCACGACGCTCACGTCGTCCGGCACCCGCCTGCCGCGCTCGCTCATGGCGCGCAGGATGCCCAGCGCCAGGTGGTCGTTCGCCGCGAAGACCGCGGTGACCTCGGGCATCCGGGCCAGCATCTGCCCCGCCCGGTACCCCGACGCGGCGCTCCAGTCGGCGGGCACGACCGGCGGCACCTCCAGGCCGGCCGCCTCCAGCGCCGACCGCCAGCCCTCGATCCGGCCCGCGCTGTCGAACCAGTCCGGCGGGCCGGACACGTGCCACACCGTGCGGTGGCCCGCCTCCAGCAGGTGGTTGGTCGCCGCGAACGCGCCCGCCACCTGGTCGACGGTCACCGTCGGGGTGGAGCGCTGCGAGTCGCCGTCGACCATCACCAGGGGCACCTCGGGCGGGACGGTGTCGACCGCGTCGCGCGCCCAGGTGGTCGGCGCGATGACGACGATGCCCGCCACCTGCCGGTCGCGGTGCCACTCCAGGGCGCTGGTGATCGACCGGCGGTCCAGCACGTCCGCCCGGTGCGTGGTCACCGCGAACCCGGCTTCCGCCGCCACCTGCTCGAACGCCGCCAGCAGCGAGGCGGGCCCGCACAGGACGGTGTTCTGGGCCACCACGCCGATCAGCTGCGAGCGGCCCGTTACCAGCGCGCGCGCCACCCGGTTCGGCCGGTAGCCCAGTTCCTCGATCGCCGCCTGGACCCGCAGGCGCGTCTGCTCCTGGACGTACGGGAAGCCGTTGAGCACCCGCGACACCGTCTGGTGCGAGACCCCGGCCAGTTGCGCGACGTCGGCCATCGCGGGCGCTCCGGACGTCCTGTTCACCACTACCGCCCCCGTGTCCGCCGCCGTGCCCGCTCACCGGAGGCCGAACAGCGAGGAACGCACCGCCGGTCCTCGCCGCCCGGGGAGCCCCCCGACCGCGGTCCGGGGACGCCACCGCGACGGACGGTGACCCCGGCACCGGGAGTCCGGCACCGAGGCTGATCAGCGGTGATCAGCA
>NZ_JBPKJK010000105.1:0-31810 GCF_051756985.1 Saccharothrix sabaoui | reverse complement strand
GAAGCACTCCGCGGCCGAGGTCGCGAAGCCGGCCGCCCGGACGTCCGCCACGGCGGCCGTGCCGGCGAAGCGGCGGTTGACCTCGGCGCGCTCGGCGGCGTTGGGCAGGTCGTTCCGGCACGACACGGGCGCGCTGGAACCGGACATCAGGTCGGCGCACAGGCCGGTCCGCCGGTCCGGCAGGCCCAGGATGTGCCCGATCTCGTGGGTGGAGATGCGGGGCCGGTAGTAGCCCTGCTGGACGGCCTGGCGTCCCATGTAGACGGTGCCGTTGCCGAGCGACGACACGTAGGCGCGGGGCCAGCCGTTGTCCGCCAGGATGCGGATGTTGACCGTCGAGCCGGTCGTCCGCTTGACCAGCCGGACGTTGGTGACGGACGCGTTCCAGTTCGCGGCGGCGGTGTCCCAGTCCGCCGCGAACTCCTGGGCCTGGCTGGTGTCGTAGTACAGGGTGCGGGCCAGGACCTGCACGTCGTCGGCCGCCGGGGCGGCGGAGGCGGGCGCGGCCACCGCGACCAGCGGTGACACCAGACCCAGCACGAGCACTGCGACACGCGCGACCTTGCGCACGAACATGATGGTCTCCTCGGGAGCAGGGGAAGTCGGGGAGCCGGTCGGCAGGGGAGGCTCCCCTGCTGACCAAACAACCAGTCCCCGGTGGTGGCTGAGAAGCCCCCGAAGGTAGGGTCGTGCGCCCTCCGCGCCGGCCGCCGCCGTCCCCCTGCCGCGCGCCGGGCGGCGGCGACCCGTCCGCGCCCGGTCGCGGGGTGATCAGGAAACGGCCTCGACCGCCGCCAGGACCAGTGCCGCCACCTCGTCCGGCCGGGAGAGGGCGATGGCGTGCGAGCCCTCCACCTCGACGGTGGTGGCGCCCAGGCGCTTCGCGGCGGCCCGCTGGGAGTCCGGGTGGATGGCGTGGTCCTCGGTGGCGACCGCGAACCAGGACGGGAGGGTCCTCCAGGCGGGCTCGACGGCCAGCGGCTCGGCCAGGGCGCGGGCGGCGACGGGGCGCTGGCTCGCGGCGGCCGTCGCGGTGACGTCGTCCGGCAGGTCGGCGGCGAACACGCTCGGGAAGGCGTCGCGGCGGATCGTGAACTCGGTGTCGGTGCCCTCGCCGTCGGGGAACTCCTGCGGCACGAGGGACGTGTTCAGCTCGACGGGCGGGAACGCCTCGACCGAGCCCAGGGCGCTCTCGCCGGTGTCCACGCCGAACGACGCGACGTAGACGAGGGCCTTCGCGTTGGGCGCCTCGGCCCCCGCGTGGGTGATGACCGGGCCGCCGTAGGAGTGGCCGACCAGCACCACCGGGCCGTCGACCCGCCCGGCGACCGCCGCCACGTAGTCGCCGTCGTGGGCCAGGCCGCGCAGCGGGTTGCTCACCGCGATGGCGTCCACGCCCCGCGCCCGGAGCCGCTCGATGACCGGGCCCCAGCTGGAGCCGTCCGCGAACGCGCCGTGCACCAGGATCGCGGTGGGGGTCTTGTCGCTCATGGTCTTTTCTCCTCCGGGTGGATCGGGCTGATGTCGTATAAGCTAGTGGCCAAGTAACTCGTGCACAAGTTACTTTTGTAGTGATCACTGGCACACGTGCCACCATGGGTGCCCGGAACGACGGGTGCCCGGAACGACCGAGAGGAGTCCGCCGTGGACGTGCCGCCGCTGGAACGGGGTTCGGCCGTGGACGACCTGCTGTGCTTCGCCCTGTACGCCGCGTCCCGCGCGGTCACCGCCGCCTACCGGCCGCTGTTGCAGGAGCTGGGCCTGACCTACCCCCAGTACCTGGTGATGCTCGCCCTGTGGGACCGCGGCGAGCCGATGCCGGTCAAGGACCTCGGCGACGCGCTGCAACTCGACTACGGCACCCTGACGCCGCTGCTCAAGCGCCTGGAGGCGGCCGGCCTGCTCACCCGCAGGCGCCGGGTCGACGACGAGCGCTCGGTCCTGGTCGGCCTGACCGAGGAGGGCGCGGCGCTGCGCGCCTCGACCGGCCACATCACCGCGTCCATCGGGGAGGCCATGGGCCTGCCGGAGGCGGAGGTGGACCGCTTGCGCGAGTCGCTGCGCCACCTGGCGGCCAACGTCGCCGCGCACAACGCCGGCTGACCGGGTGCGCGCCGGCCCGCCCCCTCGGCGGACCGGCGCGCCCCCGGTCTCTCAGGCGTACTCGTGCAGCGTGCGGGCCACGTCCTCCGGCGACGGCATGGCGGCCACCTCGGCGGCGATCGCGCGCACGGCGTCGCGCACGACCCCGTCCGCCAGCAGCCGCCGCGCCGTCGCGGTGACCGCCTCGGCGGTGACGTCCGCGCCCAGCAACCGCTCGCCCAGCCCGTGCCGGGCCACGACCTCGGCGTTGGCGAACTGGTCGGCGCCCTGCGGCAGGACCAGCTGCGGCACGCCCGCGCCGAACGAGCCCATCGTCGTGCCGCTGCCCCCGTGGTGCACGACGAGGTCGACGTGCGCCAGCAGGTCCGCCTGGGGGACCCACGGCAGCAGCGTGGTGTTGGCCGGCACGTCGCCCAGCGCGGACACCTCGACCGTCGGGCCGGTGGCGACGAGCACGCGCGCGTCGAGCGCGCCCAGGCCCTCGACGGCGGTGCGCAGCACGCCGACGTCGCCGAACGCCGTGCCCAGCGTCAGGTAGACCAGCGGTTCGCGGTGCTCGACGACCCACGCGGGCAGGTCACCGGGGGTGGCGAACGGCACCGGTCGCAGCGCGATCCGGTTCGTCGTGGCCAGGAACGCCGGCTCCTGGAGCGACGGCGGGCAGATGTCGATGTAGGGGTTGCCGAGGGTCATGGCGTGCTCGGCGGTCAGTTCGACACCCAGTTCCGCGGCGAACCCGACCAGGCCGTCCTCCACGCCCCGCACGTCCTGCGGGAGTTCGTCCCACATCCGGCCGAAGCCGTGGCACAGGGCGGGCACGCCCGCGACCCGCGCGGCCAGCCCCGCGCCGGGGTTGCCCAGTTCGTGCACGACCAGGTCCGGGCGCGACCGGTCGACGGCCGCCGCGACGTCGGCGGCGAAGCGGCGCGGCATCACCTGGCCGAACGCCTCGGCGATCAGCTCGGGCTCGATCTCGGTGGCCTTCCCGGGGTCGCGCCCGCCCATCACGCTCGCGAACGCCTCGCCGATCTCCAGGCCGCCGCTGACGTGCCGGAGGCCGCGGGCCTTGAACGTGGTGGCGAACGCGTCGGCGGTGAGGAACGAGACGTCGTGCCCCGCGTCGCGCGCGGCGAGCGCCAGCGGGATCAGGGGGTAGGTGTGGCCGTGGGCGCCGAGGCTGGAGAAGAGGATCTTCATTGCCCCGAGCGTAACCGGATTTTTTCTACGGGGGATGAATTTTGTTCGGTCCTACCCCTTCGGGCACGTGGCGGCGGTCACGTGCCGAGGCCGCCGCGCACGGCCGCGGTCGCCTCGATGCTCGCCGTCAGGAACCGCGCCACGACCTCCTTCTCCCGGTCGTCGAACCCGGCCCACGCGGCGGTGAACGCCTCGTCCAGCGGCACGAAGAACGCGCGCCCCAGCTCCAGCGCCTTGGGGTTCACCCGCAGCTCCACCTTGCGCCGGTCGTGCGGGCTGCGGGTGCGCTCGACGTGCCCCGACGCCTCCAGCCGGTCCAGGACCGACGTGGTCGCCGAGGCGCTCAGGTGCATCGCCTCGGCCAGCTTCCCGGGTGACATCGGCTCGCCGCCCCACCGCGCGTCCATGATCAGCGCGAGCGCGTTGAGGTCCGTGCGGTGCATCTTCTGCCGGTCGCCGAAGAGCTCCGCGAACCGGTCGGTCTCGACCGTGAGCTGCCGGAGCAGCCTGACCAGCGTCGAGTTGTCGACCATCCACCCTCCCCTTAGTATTTCGACGATCGAACTATGCGATCGTCGAACTACATCGTCCCGGAGGTCATTCTGCCGTGAACGCCACCCCGTCACGCGCCCGCTGGTTGCTCCCGGCGCTCGTCGCCGTCGCCTGGCTCGCGCTGGGCGGCGTGTCCGGTCCGTTCGCGGGCAAGCTCAGCGAGGTCGCGACCAACGACAGCACGGCGTTCCTGCCCGCGTCCGCCGAGGCGACCGAGGTGTCCGAACGCGTGAAGGCGTTCGGCGACGCCCGCGGCCTGCCCGCCGTCGTGGTAGCCGAGCGCGCCTCCGGCCTCACCCAGGCCGACCGCGACTACCTCGGCTCGCGGGACTTCCCCGGCGAGGCGTCCCCAGTCATCCCCTCCGAGCGGGACGACCAGGCCGCCCAGGTCGTGGTCGCGGTCGACCCGGAGGACCCGGCCGGGGCGGTCGAGGAGATCCGGGCGCGGCTCACCTCGCCGCCCGACGGGCTGACCGTGCTGGTCGCCGGGCCCGCTGCCCAGGTCGCGGACCTGAAGGAGGCGTTCGGCGGCATCGACGGCCTGCTGCTGCTCGTCGCGGGCGCGGTCGTCGCGGTCATCCTGGTGCTGGTCTACCGGAGCCCGCTGCTGCCGTTCGTCGTGCTGCTGTCCGGGGTGTTCGCGCTGGGCGTCGCGAGCCTCGCGGTGTACCTGCTGGCCGACGGCGGCGTGCTCGACCTCAACGGCCAGAGCCAGGGCATCCTGTTCATCCTCGTGTTCGGCGCGGCCACCGACTACGCGCTGCTGCTCGTGTCCAGGTTCCGCGAGGAGCTGCGCGACACCGAGGACCGCTTCGCCGCCATGCGCGCCGCGTGGCGCGCCACGATCGAGCCCATCGCCGCCTCCGCGGGCACGGTCGTGCTCGGCGTGCTGTGCCTGCTGTTCAGCGACCTCAACTCGAACAAGGGCCTCGGCCCGGTCGCCGCCATCGGCATCGGCGCGGCGTTCCTCGCCTCGGTGACGTTCCTGCCCGCCGCGCTCGTGCTGCTCGGCCGGTCCGCGTTCTGGCCCCTGCGCCCGAAGCTCGGCTCGCCGCACCCCGAGGCGAGCGGGCCGTGGGCGCGGGTGGCCCGGCTGATCTCCGCCCGGCCGCGCGCCACGTGGGTGGTCACCGCGCTGGTGCTGCTGGTCGGCGTCGCGTTCGTGCCGCAGCTCAAGGCGTCCGGCACGGCCCAGTCCGACGTGTTCCTCACCGAGGTGGACTCGGTGGCGGGCCAGGAGGTGCTGTCGCGGCACTTCCCCGGCGGCAGCGGCTCGCCGACCGTCGTGCTCGCCCGCGCCTCGGCCGCCCAGCAGGTCACCGGCGCCGCCTCCGACGTGGACGGCGTGTCCTCGGTGCGGCCCGGCGGCGAGGCCGACGGCCTGGTGCGGCTCGACGTCGTGCTCGACGACGCGGCCGACTCCGAGGCCGCGCTGGCCACCGTGCAGCGGCTGCGGGACGCCGTCCGGGCGGTGCCGGACGCCGACGCGAAGGTCGGCGGCCCGACCGCGACCCAGCTGGACACGCAGCAGACCTCCGAGCGCGACCGGCTGGTCATCATCCCGATCGTGCTCCTGGTGATCTTCCTGGTGCTGGCGCTGCTGCTGCGGTCGCTGCTCGCGCCGCTGCTGCTGATCGCCACCGTCGTGCTGTCGTTCGGCGCGACGATGGGCGTCTCGGCGCTCGTGTTCAACGGGATCTTCGACTTCCCCGGCGCGGACCCCGTGGTGCCGCTGTTCGGGTTCGTGTTCCTGGTGGCGCTGGGGATCGACTACAACATCTTCCTGATGACGCGGGTGCGCGAGGAGGCGGCCTCGATCGGCACGCGGGAGGGCGTGCTGCGCGGCCTCACCATCACCGGCGGCGTGATCACCTCGGCCGGCGTGGTGCTGGCGGCCACGTTCTCCGCGCTGGCCGTGCTGCCCATCCTGTTCCTCGCGCAGATCGCGTTCATCGTGGCGTTCGGCGTGCTGCTGGACACGTTCGTGGTGCGGTCGCTGCTCGTGCCCGCCCTGGGCGTGGACGTCGGCCGCCGCGTCTGGTGGCCGTCGGAGCTGGCGCGCGGGCGGGACTGAGCACCGACCCGGGACCGGGTCTCAGGTCTGGGGCCATATCGAGTAGACGGTGTCGTCCGCGTCCGCGCACACGACCTGCGGCAGCTGCCCCTCGGGGACCTGGTTGCAGGTCAGGCCGGCGACGACGAGCGGGGGCAGGCCGGTCCTCGGTTCGCGGCGCTCGGCGTAGTAGTCGGCCAGGACCGCGCTCGCCTCGTCGCAGCCCAGCCGGCCGGACGGGGTCTCGACCACGACGGCGAGCATGTCCTTGCCCAGCGCCCCGGTGAACCGCTGCTCGCAGTACTGCGCCGGGGCGCCCTCGTCGATCGTCGGGACCGGTCCGGGCGTCGGCTCGGTCGTGGTCCCGGCGGTCTCGGTGGTCCTGGTGGCCCTGGTGGTCGCGGTGACCTCGGTGCCGGTTGTGGTGGTGGTCACGGTCGTGCCACCCGTGCCGGAGCCGCTGACGGTGGTGGAACAGCCCGTGACCAGGGCGAGGAGGACGACGAGCGCGATCTTCACGACCGGGTGGTCGCCGGTGCGGCGTGCGCCGTTACACCGCATGTCACAGTTCGCGAGGGCCGATCGTCCTGCTGTCGGCAAGGTTCCCATGACGCTAGGACGGGCAGATGAGGATCGCGGTTGCGGGCGGCACCGGTGTGGTCGGGCGGAAGGTCGTCGAGGAGGTGGGGCGGGCCGGGCACGAGGCCGTGGTGCTCACCCGTTCCACCGGGGTGGACCTGGCCACCGGCGCGGGCCTGGACGAGGCGCTGGCCGGCTGCGCCGCGGTGATCGACGTGTCCGGCACGGCGGTGTGGACCCGCGAGGAGTCGGAGCGCTTCTTCGGCGACGTGACGACGCACCTGCTCGGCGCGTCGGCCCGCGCCGGGGTCCGGCACCTGGTGGCGCTGTCGATCGTCGGCGCGGACGTCGTCGACGAGGGCTACTACTTCGGCAAGCGGCGCCAGGAGGAGCTGATCGCGGCCGGCCCGGTGCCGTGGACGGTGCTGCGGGCGACCCAGTTCTTCGAGTTCGCCGGGCAGGTGCTGGAGGGCGCGGCCGGGCCCGTGGCGCGGGTGCCGGCGATGCTGTCGCAGCCGGTGTCCACCGCCGAGGTCGCCGCCCGGCTCGTCGAGCTGGCCGAGGGTGCCCCGCAGGGGCTCACCACCCCGATCGCGGGCCCCGAGCGGATCACGGTCGCCGACATGGCGCGCCGGCTGATCGCCGTGCGGGGCGACGACCTGCGCGTCGAGGAGGCCGAGAGCACCACCGGCGCCGCCACCGGCGGTCTCGTGCCGCAGGGCGGGTACCTGAGGGGCGAGCGGACGTTCGGCCAGTACCTGGACTCGGTGCGGTCGTGACGGAGCCCGTCGCGGACCGTGCCGCCGATCGTGTCGCGGACCGTGCCGCGGGTCGGCAGGACGAGCTGGCCGCCGAGTACACCCGCGTGCGGCAGCGGCTCGTCGGCGTCGCGTACTCCCTCGTCGGCACGGTCGCCGAGGCGCAGGACGTGGTGTCGGACTGCTGGTCGCGCCTGGTCGAGGCGGACGCCCGCGAGCCGGTCCGCGACGTGGAGGCGTGGGCGGTGGTGGCCGTGGCGCGGCGCGCGGTGGACGTGCTGCGCTCCGCCCGCGTGCGGCGGGAGGAGTACGTCGGGCCGTGGCTGCCCGAGCCGGTCGTGGACGCCGACCCGGCCGACCGGGTCACGCTCGACGAGAGCGTCAGCTTCGCGCTCATGGTGGTGCTGGAGACCCTCACCCCCGCCGAGCGCACGACGTGGGTGCTGCACGAGGTGTTCGGCCTGCCGTTCCCGGAGGTCGCCGCGGTCGTCGGCCGCACCCCGGCGGCCGTGCGGCAGCTCGCCGTCCGGGCCCGCGCCCACGTGTCCGCCGGCGCGCCGCGCGTCGACGTGGCCACCGCCGAGCACCGCCGGACCACCACGACGTTCCTGCGCGCCGTGGCCGACGGCGACCTGTCCGCGCTGCTGACCGTCCTGGACCCGGACGTGGTGCTGACCAGCGACGGCGGCGGCATCCTCGGCGTGGCCCGCCGGCCGGTCCTCGGCCCGGACCGCGTGGGCCGGTTCCTGCTGGGCGTCCGCCGCAAGATGGTGCCGGGGGAGCGGCTGGTCCCGCTGGTCGTCAACGGCGGTCCGGGGTTCGCGGTGGTGACCGGCGCGGCGGCCCGCTTCGTCTGCGCGGTGACCCTGTCCGGGGGACGCGTGCGGCGGGTGGACATCGTGGTGGCGCCGGACAAGCTGCCGCCGGCGCTGGAGGTCTGAGGCCCGCCGCGCCCGACCGTCCCGCTCAGGCCCTCCACAGCCGGTAGCTGATGACGACCTCGCCGCCGTCGCCCACCGAGTCGACGCGCACGGCGGCGAGGTTGTCCTTGTCCGTCGACACGCACAGCTCGGTGCCCGCGCGGAGGTCCGACAGCCGGACGGTGCCCACCCCGTCGGTCCGCCCGCGGCACACCGGGTAGGAGGCGCCGCCGTCCACGACCGAGAGCCGCGGCGCGTCCTCCGGCGCGTGCACGCCGTAGGTCTCGACGATGAGGTCCGCGACGTCGCCGCACCGGCTCCGGCCCGCCCGGAGGCCCGTCGGCCCCCACCCGGGGCACCCCGTGTCGAGGTCGATCTTGTCCGCGTGGTTGGTCAGCGGGCTCGACGACGGGGTCAGCCGGTAGCCGTCCTTCGTCAGGACCGGGTCGGGCGGGGTCGCGCCGGAAGGGGTCGCGCCGGGTGCCACCGCCGGCGTGGGCCAGAGCCAGGGGGCCGCGACGACCGCGCCGACGCACGCCAGGGCGACGGCCGCGGCGGTGATCGCGCGCCCCGTGCGGCGGAACTTCTCGCGCCACAGCACCCAACCGGCCGCGAAGAGGACCAGGTAGCACGAGACGCGGATGACCGGCGCGCCACCGGTGGAGATCCAGCTGTCCAGCTGCGCGAGGTCGGAGACGAGCGCCACGAGGGAGGTCAGGCCGACGGCGCACACCGCGACGACCGCCGCCCACCCGCGCTTCAGGGCTCCGGGTAAGCCTTCTCGCTCGCCCACCCGCTCACCGCTCCTTGCGCAGGCCGGTCACCAGGAGCGCCCCGCCGCCCACCACGCACAGCAGGCCGATGGCGGTCCACAGCTCCTGGCCCGTCATGAAGCTGCCCTCCAGGTAACCCAACCCCTGTGCGGTCCACACCGCGCCGAGCAGCACCAGCAGGACACCCGCGCCGATCGACAGCTTCTTCATGGCGCGAGGGTAGTCGGGTCCGCGCCGGGGTGGTCGAACACCGGCGTCTCGGCAGGTCACGGACCGGACACCAGATTAAATCAGTTGCTTGACTGATGTCGTTCGTCCGGTTTGACTGGTGCGCCCACGGGGGGTGACGCGGAGGAGGCGCACGTGAGGCGGACCGAGGAGGGCCGGTGGTGACGGACGTCGGCAGGACCCCGCGCGCCGACCAGGTCGGCGCCACCCGGCTCCGGATCCTGACCACGGCGGAGCGGTTGTTCGCAGAGCGCGGGCTGTACGCGGTGTCCAACCGGCAGATCAGCGCCGCGGCGGGGCAGGGCAACAACGCGGCCGTCGGCTACCACTTCGGCACCAAGGCCGACCTCGTGCGGGCCATCGTGCGGCGGCACTCGGCGCGGGTCGACGCGCTGCGCGCCGAGGCGGTGGCGGCCGTCGCCGGGTCGCGCGAGGTGCGCGACTGGGTCGCCTGCCTGGTCCGGCCGCTCGCGGCGCACCTGGCCTCGCTCGGCGGCCCCACCTGGTTCGCGCGGTTCAGCGCGCAGGTCATGACCGACCCCGCGTTCCGGGGGGTGGTGGCGGAGGAGACGATGGCCGAGCCGTCGCTGCTCCAGGTCCTCGACAACCTGCACGCGTGCCTGCCCGACCTGCCCGCCGACGTGCGCGCCGACCGCGCCCACATGGTGCGCCACCTCCTGGTGCACGTCTTCGCCGAGCGGGAGCGCGCCCTCGCCGAGGGCGTCGACACGCCGCGGTCCACGTGGGACGAGGCGGCGACCGGGCTGGTCGACGCCGTCACCGGTCTGTGGACGGCTCCGGCAGGTGGGCGAACTTAAAGCAACTGCTTGACTTAGATTTGGCCTGCCGATTGACTGCCCACCAGATCCCGACTCGACGCCGAGGAGGTCCACGGTGGGCCACGACACCGACGAACAAGCGCTGCGCTACCCCTTCACGGTCCCGGCGGCGCTCGAACCGCCCGCCGAGTGGGCGAGGCTGCGCCGCGAGTGCCCGGTCGCGCGGGTGACCCTGCCGAGCGGCGACGAGGCGACGCTCGTCACCCGCTACGACGACGTCAAGCGGGTGCTGGCCGACTCGCGCTTCACCCGGCCGATGCCCACCAACGAGGGGGCCCGCGTCTCCGAGGACGAGTCCGGCGGCGTGTTCAACAGCGAGATGGCCATCACCATCCCGCAGAGCGGCGAGGCGCACCTGCGCTGGCGGCGCCTGGTCAACCGGTGGTTCACGGTCAAGCGCATGACCGCCCTGCGGCCGGCGATCGAGGCGATGGCGGACCGGCTGGTCGACGAGCTGGTCGAGCAGGGGCGGCCCGCCGACCTCAAGGCGGGGTTCGCCTTCCCGCTGCCGGTGTGGGTCATCTGCACGATGCTCGGCGTCCCCGACTCGGACCGGCGGAAGTTCGCGTACTGGTCGGACACCCTCCTCAGCACGACCCGCTACACGCACGAGGAGATCGGCGCGGCGCAGGCGGAGTTCGTGGCGTACATGGCGGGCCACGTGGCGGCCAAGCGCGCGGAACCGGGCGACGACCTGATCGGCGAGCTGATCACCGGCACCGACGCCGAGGGCGGGACCATGCCCGACGGCGTGCTGATCGCCACCGGCATGGCCCTGCTCGTCGCCGGGCACGAGACCACCGCGAACATGATCGCGAAGATGGTGGCGGTGCTGCTGGCCGACCGGTCGCGCTGGGAGTCGCTGCTGGCCGACCCGTCCCTGGTGCGCCCGGCGGTGGAGGAGGCGCTGCGCACCGACGTCAACGCCGGGTTCGGCATGCTGCGCTACCTCCACGAGGACTTCGAGGTGGCGGACACCGTGCTGCCGGCCGGCACGACCGTGGTGTGCAGCATGGCCGCCGCGAACCGCGACGGCGCCGCGTTCGAGCGGGCCGAGGAGGTCGACCTGACCCGCAGCCCCAACCCGCACCTGTCCTTCGGCGCCGGGCCGCACTCCTGCCTGGGGCAGGCGCTGGCCCGCACCGAGCTCCAGGTCGCGCTCGACGTGCTGCTGCGCCGGCTGCCCACCCTGCGGCTGGCCGGGCCGGCGGACGAGCTGCGGCCCGTGGAAGGGCTGCTCGTCGGCGGCGTCCGGGAGCTGCCCGTCGCCTGGTGAGGGCGGTCCGGGGTGCGGGGTGCCGTGCCCCCGCACCCGAACACCCCGGGGTCAGGGTCGCCGGGGGGTCAGGGTCGCCGGGGGATCAGGGCCGCCACCGCCGCCGCGGTCAGCGCCGCGCCCGCGCCGATCGCCACGACCACCCGGAACCCGGTCGGGGACGGCACCTCGGCCGGTCCGAACGGGACGGTCAGCTCGGACAGCACCACGCCCGCGACGGCGCTGCACACCGACGTGCCGATGGACCGCATGAGCGTGTTGAGGCTGTTGGCGGCGGCGGTCTCGGACACCGGCACGGCGGACATGATCAGCGCGGGCATCGCGCCGTAGGCCAGGCCCACCCCGGCCCCGATCACGCTGGACACGGCCACGAGCTGCCACAGTTCGCTCATCAGCACCAGGTTGGCGGCGTAGCCGAAGGCGACCACCAGGGTGCCCGTGATCAGGGTGGTGCGCGGCCCCTTCGAGCGGGTGATGCGGGCGGAGACCGGCGCCATCGCCATCATCACCAGCCCGGACGGCGCCATGACCAGGCCGACGACGGACAGCGACTGCCCCAGGCCGTGACCGGTGGTGGCCGGGAGCTGGAGCAGCGTGGGCAGCACGAGCGACATGGCGAACATCGAGAAACCGAACACGGCGGAGGCGAGGTTGGTCAGCGCGACCGGCCGGCGCCCGGTGGTGCGCAGGTCCACCAGCGGGTCGCGGGTGCGCAGCTCCCACCGGCCCCACGCGAGCAGCACGACCACCGCCGTCACGACCAGGCCGATGGTCAGGCCGCTGGTCCAGCCCCACACCGAGCCCTTGGACACGGCCAGCAGCAGGCACAGCAGGACGATCGACAGGCCGATCGCGCCGACCACGTCGAAGCGACCGCCGGAGCGGACCGAGGACTCCGGCACCAGCGCCACCACCAGCGTCGCGGCGACCACGCCCAGCCCGGCGGCGACCCAGAACAGCACGTGCCAGTCGGCGTTCTCGGCGAGCAGGGTGGCCAGCGGCAGCCCCAGCGCGCCGCCCACGCCCAGCGACGCGCTCATCAGGGCCGTCGCCGAACCGAGCCGTTCGGCGGGCAGCTCGTCCCGCATGATGCTGATGCCCAGCGGGATCACGCCGGAGGACAGGCCCTGGAGCACCCGGGCCACCACGAGCGGGGCCAGGCTCGTGCTCAGCGCGGCCAGCACCGAGCCCGCCACCAGCAGCCCCAGGCAGACGAGCAGCATCCGGCGCTTGCCGTGCATGTCGCCGAGCCGGCCGGTCGTGGGGGTGGCGACGGCGGCGGCCAGCAGCGTGGCGGTGATCGCCCACGCGGTGTCGGCGGGGGTGGAGCCCAGGTAGTCCGGCAGCCGGGGGACCAGCGGGATGATGACCGTCTGCATCAGCGCCACGGTCACGCCCGAGAAGGCGAGCACGGCGACGACGGTGTTCGGCCTCCGGGTCACGACCGGTGGCGCGCCGGGCGGGTCGACGTCGGCGGTGGGTGGCGTGGACGGCACGGCGGCCTCCGGTCTGTGAGCGGGCTCGGTCCGAACAGGATTAAAGCAGGCGCTTGACTTAGAACGCTCATCGTCAGGTCACGAAGCGGGATCGCCCGATCACGCGCAGGAGCGCCACATCTTTAAGTCAGTCATTTGACTCAAACAGGCCGGCTCCGGTTAGGTGGCCACGAACCGCGACCGAGCGGTCACGCAGGACGCGCAGCAGAGAGGTGCCCATGCCCACGCCACCAACGCCGCCCGCCCGGCCCGACGACCCGCTCCCCGCCGACGCGGGGTTCGCGGCGGACCCCGGGTTCGACATCGAGGCGCTCCGCGCCAAGTACCGGGCCGAGCGCGACCGCCGCGTCCGACCCGACGGCAACGCCCAGTACCGGCGCGTCGAGGGCGAGTTCGGCTACTACGCCGACGACCCGCACGCGGACCCCGACCTCACCCGGGAACCGCTGCACGACCGGGTCGAGGTGCTGCTGGTCGGCGCCGGCTTCGGCGGCCTGCTGACCGGTGCGCGGCTGCGCCAGGCCGGCGTGCGGGACATCCGGGTGATCGACGAGGCCGGCGACTTCGGCGGCACCTGGTACTGGAACCGCTACCCCGGCATCCACTGCGACATCGAGTCGTACGTCTACCTGCCGCTGCTCGAAGAGGTCGGCTACGTCCCGAAGTGGAAGTACGCGCCGGGGGAGGAGATCCGGCGGCACGCCCAGGCCATCGCGCGGCACTTCGACCTCTACCGCGACACCTGCTTCCAGACCAGGGTGACCGACCTGCGCTGGGACGACGACGAGTCCGAGTGGGTCGTGGCCACGGACCGCGGCGACCGGATCAGGGCGCGCTACGTCGTCGTGTCCAGCGGCACGCTCAGCAAGCCCAAGCTCCCCGGCATCCCCGGCGTCGGGACGTTCGCGGGCCACACGTTCCACACCAGCCGCTGGGACTACGACTACACCGGCGGCGACGCCGGCGGCGGGCTGCACAAGCTCGCGGACAAGCGCGTCGCCCTCATCGGCACCGGCGCGACCGCCGTCCAGGTCGTGCCGCACCTGGGCCGCGACGCCGAGCACCTGTACGTCTTCCAGCGCACGCCGTCGTCGGTGGACGTCCGCGGCAACCGCCCCACCGACCCCGAGTGGGCGCGGTCGCTCACGCCCGGCTGGCAGCGCCGCCGCAGGGACAACTTCCTCCACGTCGTCTCGGGGCACCCGGTCGAGGAGGACCTGGTCTCCGACGGCTGGACCGGCAGCGCGCGCCTGCTCCAGAACCTGATCCCGAGCGACGCCTACGCCGACCTCTCGCCCGAGCAGCGCGAGCGCGTCAACGAGATCGTCGACTTCCAGAAGATGAACGAGCTGCGCGCCAGGGTGGACGCGGTCGTCGGGGACCCGGCCGTGGCCGAGCTGCTCAAGCCCTGGTACCGCTACATGTGCAAGCGGCCCACGTTCAGCGACGACTACCTGCAGACGTTCAACCGGCCGAACGTCACGCTGGTCGACACCGCCGACCACGGCGGCGTCGAGCGCGTCACCGAGAAGGCGGTGGTGGTCGGCGGCACCGAGTACGAGGTCGACTGCATCGTCTTCGCCACCGGGTTCGAGGTGGGTGTGTCCGGCGTGCTCTCCGGCCTGCTGCCGGTGCACGGCCGCGGCGGCGTGCCGCTGTTCGGGCACTGGGCGGCGGGCCCGAGGACCCTGCACGGGTTCTACAGCCACAACTTCCCCAACCTCTTCCACCTGGGGCCGCTCCAGAACGCCAGCTCGGTGAACTTCGTGCACGTCCTCGACGAGCAGGCCACGCACGTCGCCGCCGTCGTCGCCGAGGCGCGCGAGCGCGGCGCCCGGTACGTCGAGCCGAGCGCGGAGGCCGAGGACGCCTGGGTGGCGACCATCCGGGAGAAGGCCGCGGACCTGCACAGGTTCCAGGCGGAGTGCACGCCGGGCTACTACAACAACGAGGGGCAGCCGCGGCAGCGCAGCGAGTCCTTCGGCGACGGTCCCGTCGCGTTCCACGAGACGATCCGGCGCTGGCGCGCCGAGGGCGGCATGGACGACGTGCTGGTGGGTGCGGAGTGAGCAGCCGGTTCGGCGACAGCTCCCCGTCGGGCGCGCGCTGGGACGTGCGGCGGCTCACCCGGACCAACCCGCTGTGGGGCTCCAACGGGGTCGCGTTCGGGCCGGACGGGCGGCTGCACGTGGCGCAGTTCCTCGCCGGGCAGATCAGCGCCGTGGACCTCGCCTCGGGCGACGTCGAGGTGGTCGTGCCGGTGGACGGCCCGGTGCAGGCGCCGGACGACCTCGCGTTCGGCGCGGACGGCTCGGTGTACGTCACCGACCTGGTGCCCGGCCGGGTGTGGCGCCGCACGCCCGACGGGGAGTTCGACCTGGTGTCCGACCAGGTCGCCGTGCCCAACGGCATCGCCTGCGTGGGCGACCGGCTGTTCGTCAACGAGATGAAGCCGGGCGGTCGCCTGCTGGAGCTGTTCCCCGGCGGCGGCGACCCGCGCGTGCTCGCGGACGACCTGGCCATGGGCAACGCGATGCAGCTCGGCCCGGACGGCTGCCTCTACTACCCGCACATGCTGACCGGCCGGGTCTACCGGGTGCCGCTGGACGGGGGCGTGCCCGAGCTGGTCGCGGAGGACGTGCACGAGCCGGTCGCGGTGCGCTTCGACCGGGGCGGCGCGCTCGTCGTGCTGTCCCGGGGCGTGGCCGGGTTCGTGACCCGCGTCGACCTGTTCGGCAGCGGCGGGCGGTCGGTCGTGGCCACCGGCGTGGTCGGGCTGGACAACGCCGCGTTCGACGACGAGAACCGCATGTTCGTCTCCAGCTTCGCCAGCGGCGGCATCGCGGAGGTGCACCCCGACGGGCGGACCCGCGAGGTCGTGCCGCAGGGCTTCGACGGGCCGTTCGGCGTGGCCGTCGACCTCGGCGGCACGGTGTACGCGGCCGACCACTACCGGCTGGCCGGCCCGACCGGCGACGGGGGCGTGACCACGCACGAGGTGGTGATCTTCGCCCACGGCGTCGCCGCGCACGCCGGGCTGGTGCACGTCACCTCGCAGTACGGCGACGTGCGCACGCACGACCCGGTCGCGCGGACCACGCGGGTGCGGGCGACCGGGCTGGACCGCCCCACCGGCGTCGCGGTGCGCGCGGACGGCGCGCTCGTCGTCGCCGAGACGGGTGCGGGTCGGGTCGTGGTGGTCGACGGGGACGACGCGGTCACCGTCCTCGCGGACGGGCTCGACCACCCGGTGGGCGTCGCGCTCGACGACGACGGCCGCTGCTACGTCAGCGACGACCGGCTCGGGGCCGTGCTCCGGCTCGACGGCGGGGCGGCGGTGCCGGTCGCGGACGGGCTCGGCGCGCCGCAGGGCCTGGCGGTGCGCGGCGACGAGCTGCTCACCGTGGACACCGCCGGCCGCAGGCTGCTGGCGGTGGGCCTGGGGGGCGGCGACGTGCGGGTCGAGGTGGAGGACCTGGCGGTCGGCCTGCCGCCGGGCGCGACCCGCGTCGACCGCGCGCTGTTCAGCCACGGGATGCCCGGCGTGCCGGACATGTTCGCGGGCGTCGCGGTCGGGCCGGACGGCGCGGTGTACGTCGCGGCGGACGGCGAGGGCAGCGTGCTGCGCCTGTCGCCGAAGGGGTAGGGACCCGGGGGAGCCGTTCGGCCGGGCGGCTCCCCACCGTGCCCGCGGGGCGGCCGTCGTCCTGCCCCGCCGGCCCGGACGAGGTCGGTCGGAGCGCGGCAGGTGGGGTATCGTCGGGTGGCGGGGAACACCTGATGTCGGCACTCGGCCGACGCGGTCCCCGCCGAGTTCCGGCCCCGGTGATCCACCACCGACCGGAGACGGGAGCACCGGCTTGTCGCCGGATCAACCGCTCGTGGGGAACGACCCCGCCCTGCACTTCACGTCGACCGGTGAGCGTCGTCCGCCGGTGAACTTCGCCGAGGTTCGCGCCGCGGCCGACCAGGCGGAGGCGGTCCAGCGGACCCGTGCCGCGCACACGGTCGCGGACAACGCCATCGACGTCGACGACTGCCGCGAGCTGCTGTCCATGCTCGGGCTCCACTCACGGGCCGCCGCCCGGGTGGGTCGCTCGCGCGCGTTGTGACGCCCGGCGACCCGCCGGGTGGTCAGACCCCGCCCGCGTCCGCGAGCGGGAACGTCCGAAGAGGACGGTCGGGCGGCGGCCACGCGCCGCCGCGCCACTCCATGCGCTCGGCCAGGGCCGCGCGGTCCAGCCGGCGCGGCACCGCCGCGGGCGTGTTCGCCCTGCGCGCCGCGGACCCCGCCACCAGGCGGGCGACCGCCTCCGGGTGCGGCACCGGGTCGTCGCCGCCGCGCGCCAGCACGACCGGCGGCTCACCCGGGTCGGTCTCCACCCGCACCGACCAGCCCTGCCGCTCGTCCCAGACGAGCATCAGGTCGTGGTCGGGGTGCTCGGGCACCCGGTGGCCCAGCGCGAGGTACGCGGTGAGCGTGTCGGTGACCTCGAACGTCGTGCCGTCCGCCGGGACGCCGACCGCGGTGGCCACCGCGGTCACGTAGTCCCGCAGGGCGCGGGTCAGCGCGTACGTGTGGTCCGGGTCGGGCTCCGGCGCGTCGGACTCCTGCGCCTCGTCCCCGTGGGTCCCGGCGTCCGGGGTCGACCCGGTGTCCGTGTCCGGCCCGGTCCGCGTCGCCGGTTCGGCCTCGGGGGCGGTGACCGGCGCGTCGGCCTCGTCACGCGGTGCGGGCACCACGCGCAGTCGCCGGACGGGTTCGGTGGGGAGTGGCCGCGTCCTCGTCGGCTGGGTCACGCGCTGTGGCCGGCCCTCGGTGTGCCGTGCGGGGCGTCGTCCGGCTCGCGGAAGAGATCGGTGTACGCGCGCTGCGCGTCGTCGCGGGGCCCGCTGCGGTGCTGGGTCGTGTGCGACTCGGGGTGGCTGAACAGCTCGTTCGCCGCTTCTGCGGTCATGGTTGCCGACTTTCTCCGCGCCGGGCGCGAGCTCCGGGCCGAGCCTGTGCTCGGGGCGTGGAGTGCGGGACGCGACAGGATGTTCGGGTGCGCGAAGGCGCGACCTCGATGTGACCAGTCTACCCCGTCGGGGCCCGGAAGGCGCGGCGACCGTGCCGGAACGCACCGGCGCGTCACGCGCGGTCGGCGAGCACGCGGCGCACGACCCGCCGGTGGTCCTCGCCGGTCTCGTCCCGCTCCAGGGCGCCCACCAGCGAGATCAACGCCTTCCACAGCGCCCAGCCGCGCCCGCGCGCCCACGTGCCCGGGTCCAGGCCGAGCGTGCGGCGGAACGCGTCCCGCGCGTCGCCGGACAGCGTCGTCCAGGCGATCACCACGTCGCAGGCCGGGTCGCCGACACCGGACGTGCCGAAGTCGATGACGGCGGCCAGCGCGCCGTCGCGGACCAGCAGGTTGCCGGGCGCGACATCGCCGTGGAACCAGGTCGGCCGGTCCCGCCAGACCGACGCGACGGCCTCCTCCCAGGTCGCGAGCACCTCGTCGCGGGGCACCTCCGCGCCCAGCGCCTCGACCGCCGCGTCCACCTCGTCCTCGTACACCGCGACCGGGCCGCCCCGGTAGAAGTTGTGCTCGCCCGGGGCGGGGCCGTCGGTCGCGTCGACCCGCCGCAGCGCCGCCAGGAACCGCGCCAGGTCGGTCGCGAACGCCGTCGCGTCGCCGGTGCCGGCCACCGCCGCAGGCCGCCCGTCCAACCACCGGTAGACCGACCACGGGTAGGGGTAGCCGTGCCCCGGCACGCCCTGCGCCACCGGTGTCGGCACGGGCAGCGGGAGGTGCGGCGCGAGCACCGGCAGCCACCGCTGCTCCTTGGCCACCTGGAGGGCGTACCAGTCGCCGCTGGGCAGGCGCACGGTCAGCTCGTCGCCGAGCCGGAACGTGCGGTTGTCCCACCCGTTCAGCTCGACCGGCCGCACCGGCAGGCCGGCCCACGCCGGGAACTGGCCGTCCACCAACCGCCGCGCCAGGTGCTCGTCGACCTCGACCGCACCCGCGTACCCCGCGTACTTCACCCCGTGTGCCCCGATCGCGCGCGTGTCATCGACACAGCATCGACGTGCCGCCGCCGGGGGCGCACCCGATTTTCGCGGGCGCGCCCCCGGCGGCGGTGGTCGTGCCGTCCCCTCACTCGCGGCAGTTCTTGCCCCGGTTCAGGCACCAGACCAGGCGGTTCATGATCCGCTGGCTCATGACGTTCGCGAAGTCGTCGTGGTCGCTGAACGGGTTGTGGGCCTCCTGCGGGAACGAGTCGACCGCGTACTGGCCGTTGACCTGCACGTCCCTCGGGATGTCGTAGGTCAGCGAGATCCGCAGCTGCGGGATCGCCTTGAACCCGCGCGGGCACCTGCCGGTCGCCGGGTCGGCGTAGGCGACGTGGTCGCGGTGGTTGGCGCTGTCCGTGTTCTTGCCGTCCCAGCAGCCGGCGAAGTCGTGCAGGCGCTTGACCTTCGAGCCCTCCGGGCAGACCACGTAGGTCTGGAGCTGCACCTTGTCCTCGAAGCCGGTGCACGTCCACGAGGCGCGGGCGTTCTTCGGGCCGTTGGTCGACACCTTGGCGTCGCCGTAGAGGACGCGGAGGAACTTCGGCATCGCGCGGACCTTGCCGACCGGGCTGCCGCGGAAGGTCAGCTCGACCTTCTCCGGGCGCTGGATCTCGCCCAGGTTGCCGGGCAGCTCGTTGGCGTGGTCGACGTGGGCACCCGCCTGGGCGTCCGCCGGGTCCTCCTTCTCGCTGTTCTCCGAGCCGTCGCCGATGGGGGAGGGCTGGTCCGGCTGCTTGATGGCGCACGGCGCGAGCGCGCCGAAGTCCACCGGCTGCGCGCCGGGTCGGGCGACCGCCTGCGTGAGCTCGTCCAGCGCCTGCTTGCGCTGCTCGGTCAGCGGCCCCAGCACCTCCTGGTCGACGGCGGTCGAGCCGGGCAGCCGCTTCTCGGCCTCCTCGGTGACCTGCTCGACCTCGGCGAGCGCCTCGTCGATCCTGGGCTGCGCCTCCTCGGGCACCTCCTCGTCGATCTTGCTGGCCACGTCGGGGCACTGCACGCGCGGCTCTTCCTTGATCTGCTCGTCCGCGGCCTTCTGCTGCTCCTGCTGGGCCTGGGCCTGCGGGTCGACCGGGTTCTCGACCTCGGCCTCGCCCTTGTCGATGCGGACCACCGGCCAGAAGTACGTGGACTTGTCGCCGTTGCGGCACGTGGTGCCCGCCGCGACCAGGCTCTGGTTGGTCGACTCGGCGTTGGTCGACAGGTTGCCGACGTAGTCGTGCAGGTGCTGCGCGCCGTGCGCGACCCCGGGCTGCGCGATGAAGTTGTCGCTGTTGAAGTGCCCGTTCTCGTTGCGGCCGCAGTTCACCGTGAACGTGCCCCGGGACGCGCCGCGCTGCTTGTTCACCGCCTTCACGTTGGGCTGCACCGTGGTGATGTCGACGAACTTGGACTTGTCCACCGCGTCGGCGGACGCCGCGTCGTCACCACCCGTGGCCGTGATCACGACCACGGCTCCGGCGGAGACCACGAGGGCCGCGCCCAGCGTGGCGATCTTCGTCCTGCGGGAGATGCGGTGTCTCCCACCGGTCATCGTCATGTGATCTCACCTCAGTCGTCCGGCGGTGGGGACGCCATCGGCAGGCCGTCCCACGGTGGCATACGGACAGTGGTGGTGCCGCCGCTCAACCGAGTTCACGTCGTTATGCTTCCGTTATCTTCGCGGCCTGGCGAACGAGATGTCCGCGAGATAGGGGTTGCGAACGGCGTGGGCGTCCCGTACCCGGGCGCACGCCCGCCCGCCGCCGAGCGCTTCCGGGGGCGTTCGAAAAGATGTTGCGACAATGCGGGGCTGAATACCGCAGATATGCGGGCCCGGGGCCGTTCCCGGGTTCTCCGAGTAGCGTTTCCCGGTTCTCCGGGGTGACGCGGTACCCCTTTCCGGATATTTCCCGGGCAACTCCTGTACCCGCTTCCCGGTCGGCGGTATACAGCGGGCATGAACGACCTCGTCCGCTGCCAGGCGGAGCTGCGCGAAGTGCTCGACCGGCTGTCGGTGTGGCTCGCGGACACGGCGTCCCTCGACGACCCCGCCCCCGACCCCGGCGCCGCCGACGACCTCGCGGCCGACGTCGAGCTCGTCGCGACGCTGCGCACCCGCGCCGCGTCCAGCCTGATCAACCTGGCGCTGGTGGGGCACTTCTCGTCGGGCAAGAGCTTCCTGCTCAGCGGGCTCCAGCAGCGGCTGGACTACACGCCGGTCGTCAACGACCTCGGCGACACCGCCGACAAGTACACGGGCCTGCTGCCGTCGGCCTCGGAGCCGACCTCCGCGTGCCCGGCGACGGTCATCCCGGTCGACCGCCCGAGCCTGGCCGAACGGGGCGTCCTGCGCGTCCGGTTCACCGATTCCGACGCGTGGGAGGAGATCGGCAGCGAACCCATCCCCGCCGTCGTCGCGGCGTACTGCACCGAGGACCCGGAACTGATCGTGGAGGGCCGCAAGCGGCAGCACCAGCACCGGACCGTCGCGGAGGTGGAGATCCTGGTGCACGACGTGCCGCTGCCCGCGAAGCTCTACGACCTGCCCGGCGCGTTCTCGCCGAACCCGGTGCACGACGAGATCCTGCGCGCGGCCATCGTGGAGGCCGACTGCTTCCTCTACGTGAGCCAGGCGACCACCACCCTGTCGAACGCCGAGCTCGGTTTGATCAAATCGCTCTACGACCAGCACACCTATTCCGGCAAGAAGGTGATCTGGGTGCTCACCGGTATCGACCGCGCCGGGGACCTCGGCCGCGGCGACCGCCCGAAGTGGGAGCACACCGCGAAGCACGACGACGAATACCTCCGGGAGAACTTCCGGCGCTCGACCGGGGAACCCGACGAGCGGTTCATCGGTCGCGGGTTCATCGGGGTGTCGCCCGCCCTCCAGGCGCGGGGGGAGTGGCAGATCCGCAACGGCGAACACGCCAGGGGGAACCGGCTGATCGCCGCGAGCCGGATGAACGAACTGCGCCGGCTGATCGGCGAGGTGGTCGAGGGCACCACCGGCGCCACGCACCTCGCGCAGGTCGCGGGCGAGGCCCTGGGCGTGGTCGCACCGCACTTCCGCGCGGTGGGCGACCGGCTCCAGACGGCCCGCACGCCCCTGGCGAAGCTCCAGGCGCGCAAGGACGAGCTGGTGCCCCGGCTCCAGGCGCTCGACCTGGCGATCGACTCGATCCGGGAGCAGCTGGGCAAGCAGCTCGCCTCCCGCGCCCGCGCGGTGAAGCCCGCCTTCGCGGGCCTGGCCCCCAGCCTGCACGAGGCGCTGGACCACGTCATCCGCTCGACCGACCTGATGAACACCAAGGAGGCCAACCGGGTCGAGGTGCTCAAGACCCAGGCGATCCAGGACTGGGTCGTGCGCCCCGGCGGACCGGTGGACGCGTGGAACCGCGAGATGTCGGCCTTCATCGACCGGACGCGGCTCGCGGTGAGGACCGGGCTGCGGGACAGCTACGCCTCGGGGCAGTTCGACCTGACCCAGGAGAAGATCGACCTCAACCGCCTCGACATCCCGTCCTCGCCGCGGTACCGGGCCGGCGCCCAGGACGTCGTCGGCAGGGCCGCGGCCGTCGTCGGCACGGTCACGCCGGTCGGCGCGGGCGTGGCGGCGGCCCTCGGCATCGTCACCGGGCCGCTGCTGCTGATCCCCGCCGGGGTCGCGGTCGGCGCCGGCCTGCTGTACGCGGCACTGCGCCACCGCCGCTACCGGTCCAGCTCGATGGACCTGCTGCACAACGAGTGGATCGCCGAGCTGGACGGCTCGGCCACCCGGTACGAGGACTCGTTCCTGGCGGTCGTGGACATCACCGGGACCGCGGTCATCGACCGCGCCGAGGCCATCCTGCGCGAGCGCAGCAACGAGTTGGCGAACGAGATCGTGCGCATCGAGCGGTCCATCGACGACCCGGAGAACCTGCACCGCAAGGACGTGGTCGAGGTCCTCGAACCGCACGTCGCGCGCGGGAGCGCGATCATGACGACGCTGGACCGCCTGAGCGGCCTCGGCAGGTGACCGGGCGGCGGAGCGGCTCCTGCCCGGAGGCCGCTCCGCCGGTCTCGCGCCCCGGTCAGGAGTGGGGGCAGGTGTCGCGGTACTCCTCGATCAGGGTGCTGCGGCCCGGGGCCGGGCACAGGAACTGCTCGTAGCGGGTGTCGTCGTCGACGAACCGCTTGAGCCACGAGACGCTGTACTTCGCCACGGTCGTGTTCGACGACGTCGGGGCCGAGTGGCTCGCGCCGTTCAGCTCCAGGTACGCCTTGTCCGGGGCGCTCGTGAGGCTGGTGTAGAACGGCTCGGAGTGCGACGACACCGGTGCCACGGTGTCGCTCTCCGCGCCGATGACCATGGTCGGCACGCGGACCGCGGACCAGGACTTCGTGCCGTGCCACGGGGCCAGCGGGATCGCCGCCTGCAACGTCGGCCGGGTGCGGCTCGCGGCCAGGGAACCACCGCCGCCCATCGAGTGCCCCATGACCGACAGCCGGGTGGCGTCGACCCTCGTGCGGACCGAGCTGGTCCGGGTCAGGTAGTCCAGCGCCGCCAGCAGCTGGGTGCCGCGGCTGTCCGGCTGGTCGAGCGTGGAGAGGGTGTCGATGGTGATCACCACGAAGCCCTGGGACGCCAGGCGCGGGCCGAGCCACGACACGCTCGACTGGGACGCGGTGAAGCCGGGGGAGATGGCCACCGCGCCGAACGTGCCCTCGGCGGTGCTCGTCGGGTAGTAGATCGTGCCGCCGCCGAACCCGGTCGCGGAGGACCGGGCGACGGTGGTGGTCGCCGTGGCGAACGGGCCCCGTGACGCCTCGATGCTCGCCGTGGTGGGCGCCGGGCCCCGCTCGTAGGGGTTGGCGGCGGCTTGGGCGGGGGCCTGGAGACCGGTCAGCACCAGGGCCATCGCCGGGATCGCGTAGATCACGCTGCGGAGTCGCACTGTGTGGAACACCTCGCTCGTGCAGGGATGCAGGGGGCTTGCGCAGGGGGTCTTGCACAGGGGGGGTCTTGCACGGGTCTTGCGGCGGCGGGGCGGGGCGCTTACGACCCTCGGGCACCCGGGCGGGCGCACGCATCGGCACACCTGCCAGTCCCCGGACCCCGGGACCGCAACACCGGCGTGCCGGCTATCGGTGCATCCACCGCGCGCACACCGTTCGGTCGGCCCCTACCGCCGCCGCGCGGCATCTGGCAGAAAGGGAGGATGCTGCGCGGACGGGACCGGCAGCGCGTCGCCGTGGACGCGGTGCTCGACCACGCCCGGGCGGGCCGCGGCGGCGTGCTCGTGCTGCACGGCGAGGCGGGGTCGGGCCGGACGTCGCTGCTGCGCGCGGCGCGGCGGGCGGCCACCGACTTCACCCCCGACTCGCGGCGCACGCTGCTCTGCGTGGACGACGCGCACCGCCTCGACCTGGGCTGGCTGCTGGAGGTGCTGCCCGAGCTGGAGGACGAGCCGGTCGCGGTGCTCGTCGCCGCCGACCGGCCGCTGCCCGGCCTGCCCGGCGTCGAGGTCGACCCGCTGGACCACGCCACGAGCGTCCGCGTGCTGCGCGACCTGCTGCCCGGCCTGCCCGGCGAGCTGGCCGACGACGTGGCCCGCGCGTCGGGCGGCAACCCGCTGGCGCTGGTCGAGCTGGCCCGGTCGCTGACCAGCGCCCAGCTCGGGGGCGCCGAGCCGCCACCGGACGTGCTGCCGCCGGGCAGCACCTCCCGCGCCCGGCTGCGCGCCCGCCTCGACGCCCTGTCCCCGGACGCGCGGCGCGCGCTGGGCCTGGCGCTGGTCGACGACGAGCTGGACGTGGAGACCCTCGTGCGGCTGCCCGACCTGCCCGTCGCGGCGGTGCAGGAGGCCGCGGGGCTGATGGACCCGCGACCGCTCGTGCGGTCGACGCTGGTCGCCGAACTGCCGCTGGCCGAGCGCTACGCGGCGCACGCGACGCTCGCCGAGTCGCTGCCCGACGGGCCGCGCCGGACGTGGCACCGGGCGGTGCTCGTGCCCGGCCCCCGGGACGAGCAGGCCGACGTGCTGGCCGAGGCCGCGGCGCGGGCGCGCTGCCGGGGCGACTTCGCCGCCGCCGCCCGCGACCACCAGCGCGCCGCCACCCTGACCACCGCGCCGGACGTCCGCGCGCGCCGCCTGCTGTCCGCCGCCGCCGACCACTGGCGGCGCGGCCTGCCGCACCGCTCCCGGGCGATCCTGCGGGAGGCGCTGCCGCTGTCCGACCACGCCGAGCCGCGGGCGCTGGCCGACCTGGTGCGCGGCGGGATCGAGGTCGGCAACGGGCTGCCCGACGTGGCCGCCCGACGGCTGCTGCTCGCCGCCGGGGAGCTCGTCGGCGCGAACCGGGGCCTCGCCGTCACCGCCCTGGGGTTCGCGGGCGAGGCCGCGGCCATCGCGGGCGACCACGCGCTGCACGCCGAGATCGCCGACCTGGCCGCCGCGTGGCGCACCGCCGACGAGCCGGCGGAGTCCAGGCTCACGCTCGACCACCTGGTCGGCACCGCCGCCAGCTACGCCGGGCGGCACGACGAGGCGCTGCCCGCGCTGCGCTCGGTCGTGGAGCTGGCCGAGCGCCTGACCGACGCCAAGTCGAAGATCTGGGGCGGGCACGCGGCCTACGTGCTCGGCGACGCGGCCCGCGCCCACGCCCTCGCCGACCGGGGCGTCACGGCGGCCCGCGAGAGCGGCCTGACGACCCTCGTGCCGTGGGCGCTGACCTACCGCGCGCTGGCCGCGCTCATGGTGGACCAGCACGAGCTGGCGCTGACCGCCGCGTTCGAGGGCGTGCACGCCGCGACCGCCGCCGGGCAGCACAACGCGGTCGCCGACCACCTGATGGTGCTGGCCCTGCTCGCCGCCCTGCGCGGTGACGCCGACACCGCCCTGCACCGCATCGACGCCGCCGCCGACCAGGTCCGGCAGCGCGGCCTCGGCCGGTCCGGCACCGTCGGCGCGTGGGCGTCCACGTGCGTCGACCTGACCCGCGACCGCCCGGCGGACGCGCTGCGCCGGCTGCGGACGGCGTCCGTGCGGGGCGTGCACGCGGGCATCCGCGCCCTGGCCGCGCCGGACATCGTGGAGGCCGCCGTCCGCAGTGGACACCCCGACACGGCCGACCGCGCCCTGCACCGCTACGAGAAGTGGGCCCGCAGCACGGGGACCGCGGCCCGCGTGGCGATGTCCCACCGCTGCCGCGCGCTGATCTCCGACGGCCCCGGCGCCGACGAGCACTTCACCGAGGCCATCCGGCTGCACCAGCTCGGCGGCACCCCGCTGGAGCTGGCCAAGACGGAGCTGTTCTACGCCAACCGCCTGCGCCGCAACCGCAAACCCCGCCAGGCGCGCGAACTGCTGCACGACGCCGTTCAGCACTTCGAGCGCTACGAGGCGGACCACTGGGCCGACCGGGCGCGGGCCGAGCTGCGCGCCACCGGCGAGCCGGCCGACGGGCCCGGCGGCGCGCGGAGCGCCGACCTGACCCCGCAGCAGCGCCAGATAGCGCACCTCGTGGCGGAGGGCGCCACCAACCGCGAGGTCGCCGAACGCCTGTTCCTCAGCAGGCGCACCGTGGAGCACCACCTGCGCAACATCTTCACCCGCCTGGACATCCGGTCGCGGGTGGAGCTGGTCAAGTTCCTCGACTGACGCCGGCCGGGGGCGGCTGAACCGGGGTGGTCGTCGTGGTGGTCCCGGTGCCGGAGGTCCCGCCGGTGGTGGTCCCGCCGGTCGTGGTCCCGCCGGTGGTGGTCCCGCCGGTCGTGGTCCCGCGCGCGGGGGTCGTGGTCGTCGGCTCGGGCAACTGGGTCACGGTGGGCGTGGGCACCGGGTTCGCGGTCGAGGTGACCAGCGGCTGCGGCTCGTCCTGCGCGGTCACCCCGCACCCCGCCAGCACGGCGGCGAGCACCGCGCACAGCGCCACCGGCCTCACCGCTCCGCCTCCGGGATCTCCACCACGAACCGCGCTCCGCCGCCGGGCCGCTCGACCACGTGCACGGTGCCGCCGTGCCGCTGCACGTGCTGCGCCACCAGCGCCAACCCGAGGCCGCTGCCGGTGTCCGCCCCGCGCGACCCCGCCCGCGTGCCCCGGTCGAACCGCTCGAAGATCCGCGTCCGCGCGTCCGGCGCCACGCCCGGCCCCGCGTCGTCCACCTCCAGCACCGCCCGCCCGCCGCGCCGCAGCACGGCCACCCGCACCGCGCCGCCCGCGTGCCGCTCCGCGTTGTCCACCAGGTTGCTCACCACCCGGTCCAGCCGGCGGCGGTCGCCCAGCACGTGCGGCCCGGGCGAGGTCACCTCCAGCGGCACCGGCCCGCCCGGCCGGGCCGCCAGCACGTTCACCACCAGCGTCGCCAGGTCGATCGCCTCCAGCGTCGGGTCGTCCTCCTGGTCGGCCCGCGAGATCTCCAGCAGGTCCACCACCATCCGCGCGAACCGGTCCACCTCGGACGTCAGCAGGTCCACCGCGCGGCCCGCCGTGCCCGGGATCTCCGCGCGCCTGCGGCGCAGCACCTCCGACGCGTTCACCATCGTCGTCAACGGCGAGCGCAGCTCGTGGCTGACGTCGCCCGCGAACCGCGCGTCCCGCAGCACCCGCCGCTCCAGCGCGTCCGCGGTCGAGTTGAACGTCACCGCCAGCGGCATCAGGTCCGGGTCCGCCTGCTCCGGCAGCCGCGCCTTGAGGTCGCCGCCCGCGATCCGCGACGCGGCGTCCGTCAGCTGGGTCAGCGGCCGCAGCGCCCGCCGACCCGCCCACGACCCGAGCCCCACGCCCAGCAGGCCGCTGGCCACCGTCGCCGCCACGAGCACCGCGCTGAGGAAGCGGAACGTGCGGTCGAGCTGCACCATCGGCGCCACCTCCACGTACACGCCCTCCGCGTGCGCGATCGGCAGCGTCACCGCGTACACCGGCATGTCCCCGACGACCAGCCGCTGCCCGGCGGGCACGCCCGCGCGGCCCAGGTCCAGCAGTTCGCGCGGCAGCTCCGCCGGGTCGACCTGCCTGCCACCGGTGAGCACCTGCCCCGGGCGGAACAGCAGGATCGTCGTGTCCGGCCCGGCGGTGAGGCCCTTGAGCAGCTCGTCCAGCCCGGCCGACCCGGCCCGCAGCGACTCGTCGACCAGCCGCACGTCCACCTCGGCCTGCCGCACCGCGCTCTGCTCGCGCTGCCGCAGCATGTACCCCGAGGCCAGGTTCCACACCACCAGCGCCAGCACGCTCGTCATCAGCAGCGACCCGACGCCCAGCACCACCGCGACCCGCCAGCGCAGCGAGAACCGGTGCGCCCGGCTCACGCCTCCACGTCCAAGCGGTACCCCGCCCCGCGCACGGTCACCACCAGCGCCGGTTCGTCGGGGTTGTGCTCGACCTTGCGCCGCAGCCGCCGGACGTGCACGTCGAGCAGCCGCGTGTCGCCGAAGTAGTCGTAGCCCCACACCCGCTGGAGCAGCTGCTCGCGGGTCACGATCCGGCCCGCGGCCGTGGCCAGCTCCACCAGCAGCCGGAACTCGGTGCGCGTCAGGTGCACCTCGACGCCCGCCCGGTGCACCGAGCCCACGTCCGGGCGCACCTCCAGGTCGCCCACCCGCAGCACCTCGTCCTGCCGCCCCGGCCCGCGCCGCCGCAGCAGGGCGCGGATGCGCGCGGCCAGCACGCTCGCCACCAGCGGTTTGGTCACGTAGTCGTCGGCGCCCGCCTCCAGGCCCGCGATCACGTCGGCGGCGTCCGCGCGCGCCGTCACCACGATGATCGGCAGGTCGCCGCGCGCCCGCAGCGTGCGGCACACCTCCAGGCCGTCCACGCCGGGCAGCACCAGGTCGAGCAGCACCACGTCCGGTTCGTCCTCGGCGAGCAGCGCGAGCGCGTCCTCGCCGGACACCGCCTCGCGCACCTCGAAGCCCTCGTCGCCGAGGGCGAGCCCCAGCGCCTGCCTGATGTGCTCGTCGTCCTCGACCAGCAGAACGGAGAAGTCCATGACGCCGCCGATCCTCCACCACCGGACCCCCGCGCGCAGCGATCGCAAGGTGATCGCAAGGTTCCGGGACGCCCTTTTCAGCCGGACCGGGGACGGCCGGCGTCGACAATCGGTGGGCCCCGGGGCCGCACCGGTGCCGCCGACCCGCGCCCGCACCGCCCACCGAGAAAGCCGACCCGACCCGCCGTGACCGCGATCCCCGCCCCGCAGGACCCCCGCGAACTGCTCCTGATCTGCGACGACTGCGGTCGAGCCCACCGCGACGAGGAGCCGGCCACGACCTGGGACGCGCTGTGGGTGCAGGCCCTCCGGGCGGGCTGGCGCGGCCGGGACCGGGCCATCGGGCCGCACCACTGCCGTCACTGCACCGGGTGATCACCGGAACCGCCGGCCACCCCCGCGCCGAACCCGTGGTGCCGGTCCGCCGGACGACGGGAGGTTCGAGGTGAACGGTCGCCCCAGGTGCGGTCGTCGGACGACGACGGGCGCGCCCTGTCAGGCCCTGGTGCGCTACTCCGCGCCGCTGGACGCCCACGCGCCCGCGTGCAAGGCGCACCTGACCGCGCGCGAGCTGGAGGCGCTGACCGCCGAACCGCTGTGGTCGGTGGAGGGGCAGGTGGGGTGGCTGCTGCGCACCGGGACCGCCGAACCGCTCGCCGCCACGGTCATCGCCCGCCGCCTGCGCCTCCAGACGCCACCCGTCGTGGCCGCCCTGCGGCGGCTGCGCGAGTGTGGCGAGGCCCGTGTGCTGCGCCGTGACGACCACGACGCGTGGGCGACGCCGGAGGTGGTGGTTCGGTGCCTCGCCGAGCTGGCCGCCGAGCGGGAGCGGGCCGAGGCCGCGCGCGCCGTGGCGGCCCGCCGCGCCGCCGCCGTCGACCAGGCCGTGGAGCAGCTCGCCCGCCACCTGCGCGAGGTGTGCGCGGGGCGGTCCGTGGACGTGCGGGTCGTGGGGGAGGAGTCCCCGACGCGCTCGCTCGTGCTGTCCGTGGAGGACCCGGCGGCGGCGCGGTGGCTGCTGGCCACCCTGGCGTCGGCAGACGGGGCGGCCCTGCGCCTGCCGTAGCCGGCCGATCGGCTTGCGGTGGGTGGCGCGGGACCGGTAGAGCTGGTGGGTGGTGATCAGGATTCGCGGGTGGGCGCTCCCGCACGGCGAGCACGTGGACCTCTACGCCGACGGCGACCGGTGGACGACCGACCCGGTGCCGGGCGTGGCGCCGGTGGCCGAGGGGTGGCTGGTGCCGGGGCTGGTCGACGCGCACACCCACCCCGGCGCGGAGGCGCCCGGCGAACCGCTCGACGACGACCTGCTGCGCGAGCACCTGCGGCAGCACGTGCGGGCCGGGGTGACGGCGATCCGCTCACCCGGTCTCGCGGGCGAGCCGCCGCCGTGGTTCGGCGTGGACCCGGACGTGCCGCGGGCCTGGCACGCCGGTCCGTGGCTGGTGCAGCACGGGCAGTTCTTCGACGGGTGGGGCCGGCGCGTCGACCACGCGGACCTGCCCGCGGTCGCCGCCGCGCAGGCCGCGCGCACCGGGTGGGCGAAGGTCGTGGCGGACTGGGGCGTCGACGACGACCCGGTGCCCGCCGACGTGATGGCGGCGGTGGTGGCGGCGGTGCACGCGGTGGGCGGGCGGCTCGCCGTGCACACCCAGCACGCGGCGGGCGGTGCGGCGGCGGTGGCCGCGGGCGTGGACTCCGTGGAGCACGGCCTGTGCCTGGACCCCGACCTGCTGCACGACATGGCGGCGCGGGGCACGGCGCTCACCCCGACCCTGTCGGCCTTCAACGACATCCTGACCACCGTCGTCGACAAGCCGGAGGGCCCGCGCAAGCGCTGGTTCGTCGACGGTGCGACCGCGCACGCCCCGCTCGTCGCCGCGGCCGCCGAGGCGGGCGTGCTCGTGCTGGCGGGGACCGACTCGGCGACGCACGGCCGCGTCGCCGACGAGGTGCTGGCCCTGGCCGCCGCGGGCGTGCGCCCCCACGCGGCCCTCGCCGCCGCGTCCTGGTCGGCCCGCGCCTACCTGGGCCTGCCGGGCCTGGAACCGGGCGCGCCCGCCGACGCCGCCGTCTACGCGCAGGACCCGCGCACCGACCTCCGCGCCCTGGCCCACCCCACCGCCGTGGTCCTCCGGGGCCGCCTCGTCCACCCCGGCTTACCTACCCGCGAGTGAAGAACTCAGGGGTCCTGAACGTTGGACTCACCCGTCCTGAGCGTTGGACTCACCGGTCTTGAGCGTTGGACTCGCGGGTCTTGAGCGTTGGACTCTCGGGGCTGGGTGGTGGGCTCAGGGGGCGGGGAGGAGGGTGTTGGGCGGGCGCTCGGCCCAGTCGGGCACCTCGGCCACCAGGTCGTCCGGTGCGGACAGCCGCCACGCCTCGAAGACCAGTTCGGACAGTTCGTCCAGCTCGACGCCGTCCAGGCGCACCACGACCCAGCCGAACCCGCCCGAGGTGAACTGCTCCTCGAACACGTCGGGCCGCTCGGCCACCAGCGCCCGCTGCTCGGACAGCGTCTGCTTGAGACCGACGGTCCGCGTGCGCGGCCAGTAGTAGCCGAACCGCTTGCCGCGCACGGAGAACGACGTGTACTGGTCGCCGACCGACCGCTCCACGTCGACGAGCGCGTCCACGACCTCGAAGAACTCCCCATCACGCACAGACACCGCAGCCCCCGGTCAGTTCCAGGCCCAGGAGTATAGGGCGGTGCACGGCGGGCTAGGTTGATCGCCTCCCACTCGCGGAAGTACCGCCGTTCGGATGTATCCAGAGCACGATCGGCGTATCCGGACAGTCGTGTGAACCGTTCCGGGTCACCGTACGTGTGGGAGGCATACACCGATGAACGTCGCGAAGGGGTCGGCCCGGGCATGAGCAGCGCAGAGCACAACGGTGCGGAGCGGACGAAGCTGATCAGGATGCCTCAGCGCGTCGAACGGCAGCAGGGCCGAACCCCGATCCAGGCCCCGGCGCCGGTCCAGGCCGCGGTCCCGGCCGCGCCGGCCGCCGACTGGGCGACCGGC